>CAMZKF010000037.1 GCA_947311095.1 uncultured Flavobacteriales bacterium | reverse complement strand
TCTGTATAACTACCATCACAAGTTCCATCAATGTATAAGTAAGCAGTGTAATTTCCGGGAGAGCTATAAGTAGCTGTCGTACTAGCTCCTGTTGTGTTTTCGTTGTCTGCACTTGGAAAATACCAAGAATAAGCATTAGCGTTTACTCCTGTAGCATTAAATGTTATTGCAGAGCCTGCACAAATTGAATTAGGTGTAGCTGTTATTGTTCCTGAAACAGGCATGTCGGTTACATACGGAGTCATGTAATGGGTCAGGTTTATATTCCAACTTGCTTGTTCATCATATGCATGCCATGTATTGTCCGACCATTGTTCCCAACCTGAATTAGTAGGTGTGTGAATAGTACTGGTTACTATTCCTAAAGAATCATTTGAATTAAATCCATTCATAGTAATTCCACAATAAAAAGGAGAACCGCCAACGTTAACAACTGAAGGGAAAGTAACGTGAAGAACACCTTGTCCTGAAACATTGCTTAAAGCATTGTCTAACTGTAGTAAAGAAGCGGTTGCTGTACCTAGTATAGTGCTTGGTTTTCCTGCACTTTGACTCCAAATGTTAAAATCAACCGTAGCTCCATTTCCTCCGTCATAAACGCCAGAGAAATAAACGTCCATACCTGTTACATGTGTATAAGGAGAGTATCCGCTATAATATTCTGCTTTTGAAATGTCTCCGTAATTATTCCAACCCGCAATATAGCCGAATGGGCTGCCTTGACTGGCTTGGTTTGAAGCATAAATAGCTAAAGAGTCTGTTGCTACAAAGTTATCTAAGGTGTCGCAACCAGAAGATAAAACGACATTTATGGTAGTGTTCGAAGTACAAGTACCATTTGCGTTAGTTGCAGAAAATTGAACTTGATAAGTTCCAACTGTACTGTAAGTTATTCCTGTCGGATTTTGAACTGTTGATGTTGAAGGTGTAACCCCTCCTAAACTCGTATTGTCAAAATTCCAGCTCCATGAAGTTGGAGAGCCTGTTGATCCGTCTGTAAAATTGACACTATTTCCTGCTACAACAGATGTAGTAGAAGGAGCGAAAGAACAAACAGGAGGAGCATTGTTGCTAGAACAAACCGTTGAGGTAACTAAACTAGCTCTTCTAGGACTACTATTTAATACGGTTCTAATTCTTGTTTTTTGATCTTCTGTAAAAATGTTCATGCATGCATCATCGGTATAATCCATATAATTCTCAATCATATCGACAGAACCACAAGAGGATGTTCCTGTTGGACAACCGTAGTTTGCTGCACTGGCTAATGGAGTATCGTTACAAAAATCATCTTGTCCACACGGCCCATCTCCCCAAATATGACGAAGCCCGAGCCAATGTCCTACTTCATGAGTAACTGTTCTTCCTAGATTATAGGTTGGGTTTAAATTAAAAGTTCCATCGTCAACAGCTGATGTTCCAAAAGCATTATAATTAATGATAACTCCATCTGTATTAGCTGCGCCTCCAGAAGAAGGCATTCCTGATAATCCTGAAGCGTCAGGAAATTGAGCATAACCCAATAGGGAACTTGCACTACCTCCAAAACGACAAGTCCAAATGTTTAAATATTGAGTAGGGTCCCAAATAGTTTGAGGTTTTAATGTTGCTTCTATTCCTGATTGAGCCCATGATACTTGACCTAAATTAACCCTGTCAACTCCGTTTGTAGCATTTCCATTGGGGTCAACCACAGCCATACAAAACTCTATTTCGACATCAGCTCCAACAGGGTTAGTGTTATATCCTGGTGAATTTAGCATTTTACGGTAATCTTCGTTCAAAACTTGAATTTGAGATAAAACTTGAGCTGTAGAAATATTTTCTCCAGAACCTACTGCATCTCCATTGTGAATGACGTGAACAACAACAGGAATTGTTAATACGGGTAGTCTGTTGTTTGATTTTTGTTGTTTAAATTGTCTAATTTCTTGACTTATCCAAGCTTCAAACTCTAATTTTGTTCCAATTTCAGGATGTTGACTCCTTCTTATTTGATCGTATTCAACCGTTGCGCAACGTACAAATCCATTGTGTTGATGTAATTGTGTTTGACTTGTAATACTGAATGATGAAATAGCTAAAACAGCTATTGTCAATGATTTTAAAAAATTCATGGATTTATATTGTTTTGTGAAAAAGAATTTATTTTTGTTTTTTATTCAAAATAGCAACTTTTGGTGGTGCGGCTGTAGCTTTCTTTTTCTTCTTCTCTACTTCTATTTCTTTTACAATTAAAACTTTTGTATCGGTTTTAATTATCGTTTCTTTTAATTCTTTGTTTGTTCGTTTTGTATTGGTTTGAGCAAATAATGATGTTGTTCCTAAAACGAATAGCGGTAATATTATTAGTGTTTTCATAAAAAAAATAGTTTTTGCAATTTAATAATATAAAATTAAAAAATCAAATTTTCAACAAATTTATTTAAAGCTAGTTTTTTGTTATCTTTGAGAAATAAAGGTACTAATATGGAACATATATTATTGATAGAAGATGAAGAGAATTTGCACGAGGCAATTAAAATGAATCTTGAATTGGAAGGTTTTAATGTCACGTCGGCTTATAGAGGGAAGGAAGCTATTGTAAAAAGTAGAGAGAAAAAATATGAGTTAATTTTACTAGATGTGATGTTGCCAGATGTTAGTGGTTTTGATATTTGCGAAACAATTCGATTAAACGACAGTGCTACTCCGATTCTTTTTTTAACGGCTAAAAGTGATTCAGAGGATAAAATTAAAGGGTTGTCCATAGGAGGAGACGATTATTTAACCAAACCGTTTAATATAGAAGAGTTGTTGCTGCGTATTAAATTGCTAATTAAAAGATCTTCACCAAGTCAACATTCTAATCATGAAATAAAAAATTATAAAATAGGAGATTTAGAGATTAGATTTAATTCTTTTGAGGTTATTGATGAAAAAGGAAAGGTTATATCATTAACTAAGAAGCAAGTTAATTTATTAAAATTATTAATAGATAAGAAAAATCAAGCCGTGAGTAGGCAAGAAATTTTGGAGAAAGTTTGGGGGTATGAAGTTTTTCCAACGACTAGAACAATTGATAACGTAATTCTGTCGTTTAGGAAGGTTTTTGAAAAGGATGTTCCTTCTGGAACTTATTTTAAGTCTATTAGAGGTGTTGGCTATAAATTTACACCTTGAATTTACTGTTTTTTTTAAGAGGTAAATAAAAATTAAAGTTATAAAAGCAACCTTTTAATAAAATAAGCGTCTATATAATAGTAAATGAGAGATTTCTACCTCAATTTTACTATTTTATATTTTCCTTGTTTAAAAAGAGATTTTGGTTTTGCTGAAATCTCTTTTTAGTTTCTACCAAAATTTGTTCTACATTCGCTTTTAGGTAAAATTCTAAAACTTAATATTACGCCATAAAAAGAATACCAATCTTTATTTTTTGAGTTTCCTCTTTGTAAGCCTGTTATTTGACTTCCGCTTAGATCTGAAGCTAATTGCCCATTTTCAATTTCTAAAATATTTCTATCAACGTAAATACCACTTACATCATCGATATAGTCTGTGTATGTTTTTCGTATTCCGTATTCTAAATTTAAAGCGAATCGTTTGTTTAAGTTAACTTTTATTCCAAAGCCTACAGGGAGACTTATTTGTTTTGATTTGTAATGTTTAGATTGATTTAAAGAGCTTTCTTGTCCTTCTGTTCCTAGAGTTTGAAGACTAATCCAATCTCCGTTGCTGGTAGATTGAGGATTCATTTTAAAATAGGTTATCCCGGCAAATAAATAAGGAGTGCCTTTGTACTTCTTTACGTCTCCAATTTCGTAGGGCATAAAATTTATTTCTATTGCAGGTCCTATTTCTAATATTCGATTACGAAAAGATAAGTTAGATATTGCATTTTTAGAGTTTGAAGCCGCAACAGTTCCATACATTAAATGTAGCCGAGCTACAATTTGTTTGTTTCTAAAGTTTCTTCGGTAAAGAAATCCAAATGCAGGTTTGTAGTTGTTAAAATGTTGTGTAGGGTTTAAGTCTCCAATATAGTAGCTACCTCCTGCCATTATAGCAAATTCGTCAATATGTTTTTGACTATAAATTGATTGAAATACAAAAAATAAAGAAAAAAAGAAAAGACTAATTTTCGTCATAATATAAGCTATTTAAAATTTAGGTAGATTCATTCTACCTTTCAATAACTTATAATTTAGTGAAAATATTGCAAAGACATACGAATCGTTTGCTTTAGAACTTCCTCTTTGTTGTCCTGGGCTTGTCCAACTTGCGTTGTCATTCTCGCTTAAAGCAGGGTTGGATAAATACTGTGTCATTGCATCAGCTCCTGATTTGTCTGTGTATTCTGTACTTACGTCATCGATGTAATCGGTCATGGTGTATCGAAGTCCTATTTCAAGTCCGATGCTCCATTGTTTGTCTATGGCATATTTCACTCCCATTCCAATAGGAAATGCTACGGATAAACTTTTATAAGCTACACCTTCTGTTTGTAGAGGTCGTAATTTAACCCAATCTCCTTGGTATTTAGCTTTTGGATTGTACCAAAAACCTCCAATTCCAAGAAATAAATAAGGACTTATATTGTTCACTCTTTTTCCAACAACTCCGTTTGAACGGTAAATGTGTCCGAAATATTCTCTAAAAGGGAAATAATCTATTTGAACTGCTAATTCTGCAATTGGAGATTTGAAATGTAAATTTCTATTTTTTCTAAATACTTCGTTTGTGTAAGCATCGTTTCCACTGACTTGACCGTAGGTGAAACCAACTTTAGCTGCTATGTTTGGAGAGAAAAACCTTCTATAGCCTAAGCTAATAGCTGGCTTTGTAGCGTTAAAGTCAAAATCTTTGATTCCTTTAATATTGTGAGAACCAATTCTATTAGCTCCTCCTAATTCTCCTAAAAAGTTTGTAGCTCCTAAGCCTACTGAAAATTCATTGCGTAAGAATTTCCAACTTTGAGCACTAGCGTTCCCCAATGTGAATAGGGCTAGTAAGTATATAAATATATGTTTTGTCATTGCTAAATAATATAAAAATTTAGAATTTAGATAGCAAAAATAGTTTTTTTTATTTAATAAACTAGTTTTATATCTATATAATCTTTATTAATCTAACATTAGTTGAATTATTTATAAAAGAGTTGTAAAAAAAAAAGCTTTCTTTATTGAGTTATACTTGTGCTTGCGTTAGAGATGGAAGTGTTAGCTTTTTAGTTTTTTAAAATTAGTAAAACTTAGTTAAAAAGAGCGATTTTATGAGCTCCTTTTTAGCTTAGTGTACTTTTGTTAAAAATAAAAACTACAAACGGACAGCTTGTTTAAACGCCCAGAAAATAAATTTATAGAAAAGGTTCTTCTATGTTTAATCAGGTGGGGAATTGGATTTTATATTTGTTAATTTTACTCCTAACTTTATTTAACTTTATTAGAAATATACGTGTAAACTAGTCCTGTGATACCTTTTTTTCTACTTTATATTAATAGATGAAGTTGATGTTGTCTGAAAAATAAAGCTATTGAATTGAAATAATTTTGAATAATTATAGTTATAATTTCTTATGTAATATTATATTCGTAAAATTATTTTGAAAAAAGACACGTCATATCAATTTATTAGCTTCGTAATAATCGTTTTGTTTATTACTGTGCTCTCATGTTCTACAGAGAAAGATGCTTGGGTAAATCGAACATATCATAATACAACGGCTCATTATAATGGTTATTTTAATGCAAATGAAATAATTAAAGAAGCGATGAGTGAGTTTGAATTGGGGAGGATAGAAGATTATTCTAAGGTTATTCCTGTTTTTATTTATGCGAATAATGAAGAATCTAAAGCGTTGTATGCTCCAATGGACACGGCGGTAAGTAAATGTGAGACTGTTGTTGCAAGAAATTCGATGCCTAAAGAAAAAGTGGGGCAATTTAAGAATGCAGAATGGTGTAAATGGATAGATGATAATTGGTTTGTGATAGGAAAGGCGGAGTTTTTGAAAAGAGATTTTGAAGGCGCATTAGAAAAATTTACTTTTATAGAAAAGCATTATAAAGGAGATCCGATTACTCATGTCGCTAAGCTATGGAGAGCAAAAACGTTAATAGAATTAGAACAGTATGATGATGCTAAAGAAGCGTTAGAGGAGTTGCTAGAAGTAAAGGAATTGTTGAAAATACAAAAGGAAGAGCTTGAAAAAGCTAAGTTGGAAGCAAAAGAAAAAGCTAAGAAAATGGCTAAAAGGTCATCGTCTAAGAATCGACACAAAAAAAAGAAGAAACAAGAAAAAGAAGATAAGGATAAAATAGCTCCCCTGCCAAAGAAATTTGATAGAAGTTTATTGCCTGTATTTGCCGACTTGTATTTAAGACAAAAAGAGTATAAAGAGGCACAAGAATACTTAGAATTATCAATTGATGTGGTGAAGAAACGAAAATTTAAGACACGGTTGATGTTTATTTTGGCTCAAATTTTACAAAAAAGTGGAGGGGAAGGAGCTTCTAGTTTATACGCTCAAGTAGTTAAAAGAAACCCTGTTTATGATATGGCATTTCAAGCTAAAATCAATAGGGCTTTGGCTTATAGTGGAGGAGATAGTAAAAGAATAAAAGCTCAATTATTAAAAATGTTGAAAGATGAGAAAAATGAAGATTATTTAGATCAAATTTATTATGCTTTAGGAGATATTGAATTACGAGAAGGGAATAGACCACTCGGGATTACCTATTTAGAGAAATCGGTGGTTGTAAGTAAAGCAAATAAAGTTCAAAAAAGTAAATCTTTTTTACGTTTAGGAAAGCTTTATTATATGGAAAAAAACTATACTAAAGCGCAACAATATTATGACAGTACAATGTCTGTTTTACCTAAAGAACATCCCGAATATGAGAGTATAGAAGAAAAGAACAATAGTTTGTCTGCGTTGGTCAAAAATTTAGAAATAATTAGACAAGGCGATAGTATTAGTCAGTTGTGTAGTTTGTCTGAAAAGGAATTGTTAGCAAAAATAGACGATATAATAGAACAAAAAATATTGGATGATGAAGCGGAAGAAGAGCGAAAGCGACAAGAAGCAAATCAAGGTGTTTCGGTACCAAGTGGAAAACCTACATTAGGAGTGTTTTGGGCTTACGATGAGAGTTTGAAAGCTACAGGGTATAATGAATTTAAAGAGGTGTGGGGAGATCGGAAATTAGAAGATAACTGGAGACGTTCGGATAGAAGTTCATTAGACTTTGAAGAAGAGACCGAAGAGAGTTTAACTAAAGTAGATGAAAAACTAACGGTTGATTATTACTTGAAAGCTCTACCTTGTGAGGATGATGAAAAGTTGGCTAAAATACAAAAAGATGTAATGATTGCTTTGTATGATGCTGGAGATATTTATAAAACAAAATTAGATGATAAAGCAGAAGCTAAAGCGAGTTTTATATCGTTGACAAAACGATTTTTACCAGAAAATGAAGCCGTAGCTGGTTTATATCAACTTTATTTAATGACTTCAGGAGAAGAGCAAAATAATTATAAGCATAAGATTTTAAATGATTTTCCAAATTCTGAATATGCGAAGATAATTCAAGATCCTAATTATAAACAAAAAGAAGAATTAGCGATTAATGAAGCAAACACAAACTATAAATTAGCTTTTCATGCATATCAAAATAAAGATTATTATAAGGCTATTTTAATGAGTGAAAAAATAATAGATTCGGATAAGGATAATATTTTATTGTGTAAATATTATTATTTGAATGCGGTAGCTAAAGCTCAAAAATATGCAGGTTCAGATAGTTTAGGTTTAATTGACGAGGCGTTGGGAGCTGTAGTTAAACATTGTAAAGGAGATGAAGTCTATAAACCAGCTAAAGCATTGCTAAATAAATTGAGGAATGTGCAGTCTGTTTCAGATGCTCAATCGGGTAAAAGTACTTATGTTTATTCTTCGGATTCTAAACACTTTTTTGTACTCGTATTTCCAAACGATAAAGGAAGTATAAATAAAGCAAAAGCAAAAGTAGCTGATTTTAATACGGCATCTTTTAGTACGAAAAATTTAAAGGTAGAAAGTAGTTTTGTGGATCAAAATACACAAGTAATTGTAACCAAGTCGTTTAAGAATAAAGAAGAAGCGATGGATTATTATGTAGCTTTTAAAGTAAATAAAAAACAAGTCAAACATTTTACAAAAGGCTTTGACTTTTTTGTGATAACAGATAAGAATTTTGCATCGCTATATGTAGATAAAGATGTACAGAAGTATGTGCAGTTCTTTGAGAAGAATTATGTAGATTAAGTTGTTGTCAACCATGAAAAAACTATTATATATATTATTGATAAGTTCATTTTTTAGCTGTAATAGTAAAAAAGATGACAGATTTAATCAAAGTCAAGGTTTATATATATGTAATGACCCTTACTCAAAATCAATAATTTTACCTTATAATAATACAAAATTCAGTTATAAAATAGATAGCTTTTTTGATACATCCTTCAAGTATGAAAAGGCAAGACACTATTCTGAAAGAGATTCTCTAGCGTTTTTTGATAGTATAATTCATTTCTCTAATAAGAAGTATAAGATACTGGATTATAAAAAGTGGTTTAATACAATTGAAGCTTATGATTCAATCTATTCTTTAGATATTAAATTTTCTAGATACTATCCTGAATGTAACCTTGATAGTATTAAGAACCAACATATAAAAGCAAATAAAGGTAAATGGAAAAAAGCAAAAGCCTACACAAAAAGACCTAACATAGAAAAAAAGTATTTTAATGGTATAGAATATTTAATTGTTTACTCACGTTTTAAAAATAAAAATATGAAAGAACAAATATCTGTTGATGCTACTTCTATCAAAGACTCAATATTTACCTCTATCACATGTATTTGCGCCGCTCAGGATTGTAGTAAAACATACGAATATCTTGAAAACGTTTTGAAATCTATAAAGTATTGTAAGAAATAGCTACACACAACACTATATAAAAAACATAGGGCGGTTTTCTAGTTCTATAAAGTTAAGAGAGAAACGAAAGACCGCCAAATATAAAATATATTGCATTTTTAGAAGAATTTGAAACCTCTGATAAGTTGATTAAATTAGGCTTTAGTAAGCATTTTTCTTTAATGTTTTTATAAGGAAGATGTGAAAATAAATTAATGGGTTAAGGATTTCTTCTCGTTCAGGTAATAATAAGGAATATTCAGTTGTAATACTAAATCTATTGTCGTTAAAACATCCTTTAATGTATGGTTGAAACCTAGTGTTTTTCACCAAGTTTATTAAGGTTTTAAAGTCTTTATTGGAAATGATTTCTTCAAGTAATTTTTTGTCTGTTGTTGAAATTTCAAACACTTTATTAGTTAAAGAAAATAATCTAGCAAGTGGACTTTTTGTTTTTATCGTAAAGTTTTTCGTGTCATCTATCACACTTAAGTTACTTTTAATTGTTCCATAAGATTTATTCCCCCTATAATTTTTTAATTGTAAGCGTACGGAGAAGTACATATTGTGAGACCTAAAAAATATTCTGAATTTTGT
>CAMZKF010000036.1 GCA_947311095.1 uncultured Flavobacteriales bacterium | reverse complement strand
ATGGTGCTCTTTGTAGCCGTAATAAGCACAAAAGCCCAAGAGTCCGTACCCGCCACAGGCGGAGAAGCAAGCGGTAGTAGTGGCTCGGCGAGTTACACCGTAGGGCAAGTGGTTTATACCACCAGTACAGGAACAAATGGTTCAGTAGCCGAAGGGGTGCAACAACCCTACGAAATTTTGGTAGTAACAGGCATAAAAGAAGCCGAAGGTATTAATTTAAGTGTTTTGGCATATCCAAATCCTGCCACCAACTATTTAACCGTAAAAGTTGATAATTACGAAACTGCAAATTTACAGTATCAAGTTTTTGACATAAACGGAAAACTTTTACAAAGTGTAAAAGCAACAGGACAAGCAACACAAATTGAAATAAGCAATCTTGTACCTGCCAATTACTTTGTAAAAGTGTTTGATAATAAAAAAGAAATTAAAGTATTTAAAATAATAAAATCTAATTAAAATGAAAAGAATTTACACAATTTTAGTAGCAGTATTAATAACTGCAAGCGTGTTTGCACAAACACCGGAAAAAATGAGTTACCAAGCTGTAGTAAGAGACGCAAGTAGCCAGTTAGTAACAAGCACAAGCGTAGGCATGCAAATAAGTATTTTACAAACTTCTGCCACAGGTACAGCAGTTTATGTAGAACGTCAATTTCCAACTACCAACGTCAATGGTTTAGTAACTATTGAAATAGGTGCAGGAACCGTAGTAAGTGGCGATTTTGCCACTATTGATTGGGCAAACGATGTTTATTTTATAAAAACAGAAACAGACCCGGCAGGAGGAGCAAACTATACCATTACAGGCACAAGCCAACTCATGAGCGTACCTTATGCTTTACACGCCAAAACAGCCGAAAGTATTACGGGTGGAATAACCGAAACCGACCCTATTTATACCGCAAGCCAAGCTGCAAATATAAGTTCAACCGACATTACCAATTTAAGTAATTTAAGTGGAACAAACACAGGTGACCAAGACGGCTCCGAGACTAAAGTTACAGCAGGCGCAAATATATCAGTAACAGGAACAGGAACAACAGCAAGCCCTTATGTTGTAAATGCAACAGGAACAACACCTCTCGCCATTGGCGATAGCTACGGTGGCGGTATTATATTTTGGTTAGATGCCTCTGGGCAACATGGCTTAATAGCAGCCACAATCGACCAAAGCGCATCAATGAGATGGTATGCGGGTAGTAATACAAATACTATGGCACTTGCAAATGGCATTGGTGCTGGGAAATCTAATACAGATATTATTATAGCCAATCAGGGGAATGGCGATGGTGCTACTTATGCAGCCCGAGTATGTCATGAATATCAAGGTGGAAATTATGGCGATTGGTATCTTCCTTCAGAATACGAGTTAAACTTATTGTACTCGCAAAAAACTGCGGTTGGCGGTTTTGCTAGTGACGACTATTGGAGTTCTACCGAGGTCAATAACGGCAATGCTGTGTTCGTGTACTTCGGCAATGGCTTCCTGAACGCCGAGACTAAGGACGCCGCATACCGTGTGCGTGCTATTCGGGCTTTTTAACAATTTAACAGCTAAACGGTCGATTTTTTTTGAGAGATAGAGGGTTTTACTAAATGTAAAACCCTCTTTTAAGAGTCAAGATTTTGACTTACATACTTAAAATAAATGAATAATAAACGAGACCAATAAACGTTAAAAATCATTTTTGTTATGTTGCTCGTATAAATATTGTGCGATATTTTACCTCTATAAAATACTTTTTTGTTTTTTCGATAAAAAGAACTTTGTTACTTTTAACGTATGAAATTTAATACTAAACAAATCCAAAATGCTTCTTAGTTCAGTTGATGTTTTGACTTTTTATAACGAAAACCTGTGAATAAATTGGGGTAAATCAAGGGTCAGGTTGGCGATTTTCTTTAATCCAATTGAAATAATTTAGAGTGCCGACCAGTCCTAGTATTAATAAGACCATAATTTTGCTAAAATAAGTATTTTCATATACTTCAATGTTTCCTTGACCAAGAATGGTTGTTTGAAAAATGAGTAATAAAATTATGAAGAGAATTGTTCGCATATATGCATAGTTACAACCTTGTTTTTAATTTTGAAGCTTATAATTGATGAATTGCTAGTTCAAATGGACGAAAATGAAACCTTTAACTAAAATTTAAGAGTTAGTTTTTAAAATGGCTTGATTTATATCTTTTACCAGCTGAGGACCTTCGTAAATAAAGCCTGTAAAAACTTGAATTAAATCGGCTCCTGCTTCCATTTTTTCTAGTGCATCTTGTGCTGAATGTATTCCACCTACTCCGATAATAGGAAATGCTTTGTTCGATTTTTCGGATAAATAACGAATTACTTTTGTGGCGTTATCTTTTATGGGTTTTCCACTGAGACCTCCATTTTTGATGACTTTTATTTTTTCTTTTTCGGTAGTAAGATTTTTTCTTCCTGCCGAGGTATTGGCCGCTATTACTCCTTCTATTTTTGTGGTTGCAATTAATGTTATAATATCGTCGAGTTGTTGAGTATTTAAGTCGGGAGCAATTTTTAATAAAATAGGTCGATTCTTTCCTTTGGTTTTATCGATGTGTTTTAAGGTTGAAAGTAAATCTTCTAAAAAGTCAACGTCCTGTAGCTTTGTTAAATCCTTGACATTGGGGCAACTTACATTGACTACAAAATAATCGACATAATCGTATAATGCATTGAAATTATAAATGTAATCTTCTTTTGCTTTGCTGTTGGGAGTTGTGGTGTTTTTTCCTATATTCCCACCTATAATGAGTTTTGTTTTACGATTTTTAAGTTTTTTTACTGCTTTATCTACTCCTTTGTTATTGAATCCCATTCGGTTTATTAGAGCTTCGTCTTTTGGTAATCGAAATAATCGTTTTTTAGGGTTTCCTTCTTGGGGTTTGGGGGTAACTGTTCCTATTTCTATGAATCCAAACCCATAGTTTTCTAACTGGTCGATTAGGAGTCCGTTTTTGTCAAATCCAGCAGCTATTCCGACAGGGTTTTTGAATTTTAGCCCAAAGACTTCTTTTTCTAATCGTTTGTCATTGACACAATAGAGATAGCGATTAATCCAACCGAGTAGGGGGGTAGTTATCTTAATGAATTTAAAAATAAAATGATGAATTTTTTCGGGGTCGAATAAAAAAAGAACTGGTCTTATAATTAATTTATACATCTTCAATTAGTTGATCTAGTAGTTTGTGTACCTCTTCGCTATTCCAATTGTGAGCCCCTACAGATTTTAAAACTATTTTTTTGTTGACATCTATAATATATGTTGTAGGATATGAATTTGTAGTTAATGATTTGGGTGTGGCACTCGTTGCATTGTAGAAAAGGGTTTGGTAATTTTTATCCAATCCAAATTTTTGTAGCTTTTCTAAAGCTTCGTTTGGACTAATAAGTAAGAAATCAATTTTATTTTTATATTGTTCTTCTAATTTTAAAATAGAAGGAAGTTCGGCTCTGCATGGAGGACACCATGTCGCCCAAATGTTAATAAAAATTGGTTTTTGAAATTGCGACAACCATACTTCATCGCCGTTGGTAGCTTGTAATTGCCAATCTGATTTTAGTGTCGATTGACTTTCTGAAATACTGTTACTTGGAGCTGTAAGGGTAAGAGCTGTAAGCCAAGAACGAGTGTTCTCCCCTGAAGGAGTTAAAAATAAATAGCCTATAAAAACAATTAAAATACCCCAGAATATAAGGTCTGATTTTGTTTTTTTTGACAATTTTTTCATACAGCTTTAAAAGTAAAGTTAACTCCACTAATGTCTTCAAATTCTAATCCAGCTTCATGTACGTCTTCATCTTCTTCGTCGTATTCCCATACAATTTCTAAAGAGAAGTTGTATTTTGAGTTTAACTCATCAATTAGAAAAATAATATCCATAAAATATTTTGCAGATGAGGAATTAAAATAATCTAAATAAAAGACGACAGGGGTTTTTGTTTCGTCACTTTTTATGTTTTTTAATGCATTGAACCAATCTATAATATCGGCAAAAAAGGTAGAGACATTTTCTGGGCGACATTCTCCTTTAAAAAAAATGTTTTTATTGTTGTAATCGAGACAGATTTCAGGTGTATAATCAGTGCTAGGTAGGGTAAGTACTTTCATGCTGCTATTTCTTTTTGTTGCGTTATGTTTATTGTTAATTCTACAAAAGAAACGTTGTCTTCTGTTTTAAAAATATTAAAAGTTAGGTTTTTATTTGCTTTTATCGCCATATCTATTAATCCTATTCCTGCTCCTCCTTTTTGTGAGATGCCACCATTTCTAAGTTGTTCTCGGTAAGCTTCTTTTAGTTGGATTATATTTTTTTCGGTAATGTCTTTTATTTCTTCTTTTAATTTAGGAACATCTTTGTTGTCGATTAAATTGCCTGTTTTTATGGTAAAACCTTCATCTGTTCTATATAAAATAAAAACACCATCAGTTGTTTTGGTTTCGTATTGTTTTTCTATTCCGTGGCGAAGAACGTTTTCAAGAGCCTCAACCAAAACAGCATAAATTTTACGGGATAATTTTTGATCTACTTTTCTAATTTTTATATCTCTACGAGCATATAAAAGTATATTGTTAATCGATTCGAAAGTAAATTCACCGTGATATGTAACCATAGCTTTATGTTGCTTCATCGTTTCAAACATGGTGTAAGTAGTGTTATTGTCTATCATAGCTAGAAATATAAAAAAGTAATATTTTTAAATATAATAATAATTTTTGAAACAAAAAAACACTGAACATCTAATAGGTTTATTTCTATTATTTTTTTAGTAAATTCTGCTGGTATATTTTGAATAGCTAAGCCTAAAAAATAGATTTTAATTTAGAATTAACATAAGTTTTAGTGTTAAATAAGCTTTTTAAAGTTTTTCAACTAACCTTAACTATAAAAACATTATTTTTGTATAAAAAAGAAATGGAAGAAAGCACTTTTGAATTGAATAATCAAGACTACATAGAATTAAATAAACTTTTAAAAATAGAAAACCTTGTCGAAACAGGTGGAGAAGCTAAGTTTTTAATAAAAAACAAGGAAGTCTTTTTAAATGGAGAGGTAGAAATTCAAGTTCGTAAAAAACTAAGAAAAGGAGATGTCGTACAATTTTTTGATAACACAATAAAAATTGTTTAGAAGGCTAGAATAATGGCAAAAAAAGTAATTATATCTGTCACCAACGACTTGTCTTTCGATCAACGAGTAGCTAAAATGTGTGCTACTTTGAGTGAATTAGGATTTGAAGTTGAGTTAATAGGGAGATTGCTTCCTGCTAGTAAACCTATCAATCGAAAATATAAAACCAAACGGTTAAAACTATATTTTAAAAAGGGAGCGTTGTTTTACGCCTTCTTTAACCTTCGTTTATTAGTTGTTCTATTGTTTTCTAAGGTTGATATTTATCATAGCAATGATTTAGATACACTTTTAGCCAATTATATCGCTTCAAGAATAAGAAACAAACCTTTAATTTATGATTCTCACGAATATTTTTTAGGTGTTCCAGAAATTCAAAATAGACCAGTATCTAAAACAGTTTGGTCAGCAATAGAACGCTATGTTTTTCCAAAACTAAAAACAATTATTACTGTAAATCAATCCATAGCCGAACTTTACAAAAAAGATTATGGAAAAGATTTAATTATTATAAGAAACCTACCCAACAAACAAATTATAATCCAATCGAAGACGAAAGAGGATTTAAAAATACCATTAGATAAAAAAATAGTAATATTACAAGGAGCAGGAATAAATGTAGATAGAGGAGCAGAAGAATTGCTCGAAGCTATAGCATTGACAAATGATTTTTTGCTTTATATAATAGGAACTGGAGATGTTATTGAAAAACTTAAAAATAGAGCTTTAAATAATGATTTGAAAAACAAAGTTCACTTTATTGGTCGAGTTCCTTATGTCGAAATGATGCAATATACCCTCAACGCCGATGTAGGAGTTACCTTAGACAAAGACACCAATATCAATTATAGATTTAGCTTACCCAACAAAATTTTTGATTACATGAAAGCAGGTATTCCCGTTTTGGCTAGTAATTTAAAGGAAGTCGCCAAGGTTATCAACACTTACAAGGTGGGCTTAGTAATTTTTGATCATAGACCACAAACTATTCTTAAAGGTTTAGAAGAGTTAACCAACAATAAAAACCAACAAATGAAGTTGGGTATAAACGGAAAAAAAGCAATTGAATTACTTAACTGGGAAACAGAAGTTCGTCCGATTAAGGAGATTTATAAAAAACTTAAATAATGTACGAAGGCATAAAAAAAATAGCAAAAGCCATAATACCTTCTCATTTTATAAAAAAAAATGAAGAAAAACTGCGCAAAATAGTTGCTTTTACACATCGAGGAAATACCTATAAATGCAACATTTGCGAACAAAACTTATCGAGTTTTATCACCTTAAACAATGGGCAAAAACTATGTCCAAATTGTGGATGCTTACCCCGAACTAGACGATTGTTTAGTGAAATTGAAAAACTAGAAAACTTAAATTCGAAAAGCTTGTTGCATTTTTCACCACCTAAATCATTAAGAAAAAAATTAAAAGCCTTACCCTTAAAATCCTACATTACCACCGACTATGAAGGTGAATTTGATGCCGATAAAAAATTAAATATAGAAAACATAAGCGAACCCGATAATCAATACGATTTAATTATTTGCTACCATGTATTAGAACACATTGTACACGATCAAAAAGCAATGCGTGAACTCTTTAAAATCTTAAAACCAAATGGAATTTGCTACATTCAAACCCCTTTTAAATCAGGAGAAATATATGAAAACGATGCCATAACAAGTAAAGAAGAACGGTTAAAACATTTTGGACAAGACGATCACGTTAGAATTTATTCAATAAATGGATTGAAAAAAAGGTTAGAAAAAGCAGGGTTTCAGCTAGAAATAGAAAAGATAGAACTAAACTCACCCCATAAAAACGGCTTTGAAAATGGAGATATTTTAATAAAAGCAAAGAAAATATAATCAATAAAAATAGGGTGTGCCCTAAAGGTCGGGCTATCCGCTATATCTTTTTTGTGAAAAACAAAAAAGGATGCCGCTACTATCCCTCACACAAAAAAACAGTATTCAAACAATGATTTCTATTTGTATTCCAATATATAATTTTGATGTTACAAAACTGGTATTGTCACTTGAAGTAGAAATAAACAGAAAGCAATTAGAAGTAAACATCGTTTTGATAGACGATAATTCAAATCAAAAATTCAAAAAATTAAACCGTCCTATTTGTTCCAAACATCAATATATTCAATTGGAAAAAAACATAGGAAGAGCAAAAATTAGAAATTTATTTTTACAATATACAAGCTCCGAATATTTATTATTTTTAGACTGTGACTCACTCATTGTTTCAGAAAATTTTATAACCAATTATTCAAACACTGTTAAAGAAAAAAATAGTCAAGTTATTTGTGGAGGTAGAATTTACGAAACTCAAAAACCACCAAGAAATAAAAGACTAAGTTGGAAATACGGAATAAAAATAGAAAGTAAATCCTATAAAGAAAGGCAACAGAATCCCAACAAATCATTTATGACCAATAATTTTCTAATAAAAAGAGAAATATTGGAGCAAATAAAATTTGACGAACGACTGTCAAAATACGGACACGAAGATACCCTATTTGGATATCAGTTAAAAAAACAAAAATTACCAATAACTCATATCAATAATTCAATTTTAAACGGGGACATAGAAGATAATAAAACGTTCTTAAAAAAAACAACATTGGGAATTGAAAATCTGGTCAAAATTTCAGAATATATAAATTATGACAACACATTTGTAGAAGATGTAACACTCCTTTCTTTTCATAATAAATTAGAACAAAAAAAGTTAAACTATATTCTTTCCTTTTTCTTTCCGATGGTAAAACCTATTTTAAAATTTACTTTAGAGAAAGGTTTAGCTAATTTAACGGTATTTAATTTTTACAAATTAGGAATTTATAATAAGTATAAAATAAAGCCTAAACATTTCAGCTAAATAGTGAAATGTTTAGGCATATAGTATTCTTATTTTTATCAAAATCGAACAGTCTATTCAACTGTAACTGATTTTGCTAAATTTCTTGGTTGATCTACGTTACAAGCTCGCATTACAGCTACATGATAACTCAACAATTGAAAAGGTATTGTAGCGAGTAAAGGAACTAGCATATCGTCTGTCTTAGGTATTTCTATCACATGGTCAGCTATGTTTTTCACAACTTTATCTCCTTTAGTTACAATTGCTATTACCTTTCCTTTTCTAGCTTTTACCTCTTGTATGTTACTCACTACTTTTTCATAGCTAGCATCTTGCGTAGCAATTACATAAACAGGCATTTCTTCATCAATTAAAGCAATAGGACCATGTTTCATTTCTGCTGCAGGATATCCTTCTGCGTGTATGTAAGAAATTTCTTTTAGTTTTAAAGCTCCTTCTAAAGCAACAGGAAAGTTGATGCCTCTCCCTAGAAATAAAGCATTAGGAGCATCTTTATAAATTTCAGCGATTGATTTTATATACGCATCTGATTTTAAAACTTCCTCTACCTTTGAAGGTATAGCGTTTAATTCATGCATTAAACGAGTAAATCTTGCAGGTTCTATTACGCCTTTGTTTTTACCAAAAAGAAGTGATATAAGAGTTAATACTGTAACTTGTGCTGTAAAAGCTTTTGTTGATGCTACTCCTATTTCTGGTCCAGCATGCGTATAAGCTCCACAATCTGTTGCTCGTGCTATTGTACTATTTACAACATTACAAATCCCTATTATAGTAGCTCCTTTAGATTTTGCTAATTCTATAGCTGCCAAAGTATCGGCTGTTTCTCCCGATTGTGAAATTGCAATTACAATATCATTTTCGTCTATTATTGGATTTCTGTATCTAAATTCCGAAGCATATTCTACTTCTACAGGTATTCTAGCTAATTCTTCTAATAAATATTCACCAACTATACCTGCGTGCCAAGACGTACCACAAGCAATAATTATAAGACGTTTAGCTGCAAAAATTTTATCTTGATAAGCTTCGATTCCTCCTAGTGAAATGTAGTTTTGATGTAACATTAAACGTCCTCTCATACAATCTTGTATAGAACGAGGTTGTTCAAAAATTTCTTTCAACATAAAATGATCATATCCTCCTTTTTCTAAGGTCTCTATTTTCATTTCTAATTCTTGTATATATGGTGTTTTTTCAACATTTTGAATTGTCTTTAATGTCAATCCAGATGTCAAACTCAATTTAGCTATCTCTCCATCTTCCAAGTAAATTACATTTTTGGTGTATTCAATAATTGGAGTAGCATCAGAACCAATAAAAAATTCGTCAATTCCTACCCCTATAACCAAGGGACTACTCTTTTTTGCCGCTATAATTTCGTTAGGATTATCTTCTGAAATTACAACTATTGCATAAGCTCCTATTACTTCGTTAAGCGCTTGTCTTGTCCCTTCAAATAAGTCGCAGTTTTGTTTAGAGATAATGTCTTCTATTAAGTGCATTAATACTTCTGTATCTGTTTCACTTTTAAAAATATGTCCTCTTTTTTCTAACTCTTCTTTTAAAACGGCATAATTTTCTATTATACCATTGTGAACCAAAGCAAATTTTGAATTTCCAGATGCATGAGGGTGTGCATTAACATCGTTTGGCTTTCCATGTGTAGCCCATCTTGTGTGACCTATACCTACATTTCCACTTGTGTCTTTATCTTTTGCAAACTTCTCTAATTCAACAACTTTTCCCGCTTTTTTATATAAATTAAGTTCTGTGCCATTATTTACTGCTATACCAGCACTGTCATAACCTCTATACTCTAATCTTTTCAATCCTTTTAAGATTATTGGAAAAGCTTTTTTATCTCCAATATACGCTACTATTCCACACATATTTTAATACTTTGTAAATGTTAATTTTAATCTTGGTTTGTCTTTAAATGTCGATGATTGACCATTAAAAACAACTCTATTTGCAGTAATACCACTTTTGTTTGCTACAATTGATAAAGGTTTGTTTTTGTGTTTTCCCGAGAAAATTTGATTGACATACCTTGTTATATTAAAGCGATATTCGTTTTTGTCAAAATCAAATTTTCCGCCAAAATTTTCTGCAAAATCATCAATGAAAACTTCTTTTCCTGTCGAATCTGTTCTTGTTATGTAGAGTTGTGTCGCAGGAAGATAAGCGTCTGAAATGTAGTATTGTGTAGGTAAAATTAACTCCGCCTTATTGACTATTATTTTTTTATCTTTTACGTATTCTTCTATGTTTGGGAAAAATATTTTACCTTTTACACCTGCCATTGTTTGGGTGAAAAATTGTGATTGACCTAAGGTAGAATCGGCTAATTCGTTTCCAACATACGACCCCGAGTAATGTTTAGTGAATCGATTGTAACGAGCGGTTTTAGCATTGAAGTTAAAATCGAAAGCTACGGTATCTTTTATTACAGTATCTCGGTAAAACAGTACTATTTTTGAGTTTTCACTCAATAAATCCGTATATAATATAGCTCCTTCATTAGTCGATTGATTGAGGGTATTTGTTTTAATTAAGAGCCCTTTAAACCAATCTACAAATTTTCCTGTTCCATCGTTACCACTTAAAACATCTGTCCCCGACTGATTTAGTATGTTCCAGCCAAAGTTGTTAACGTCTAGTGGAATACTTAAAATAGCATTTTGTGTAGGTAAACCTTCTACTGTACCTAGCGTATAAGGTTTAGGAGCAATGCTTTCTTGCCCCGAAACAACTAAATTTCCAGCCAATGAATCTATTGTGGTTGTCGAATAATACTTCGCATTTAAATCCAAATTAGAACTTAATTGATAGACTTCAAAATTTTGAGGTTGTAAATTCCCATAGGCTTTATTTAAGGTAAGGTACAAACGTACAGAATCAATAACAATATCGTTAAAGTTTCCACTCGCAGGTGTAAAATCTACAGCAGAAGCTATTCTCAATTGAGTAAATAAAGCAGCTTCTACTTTTCCAAAATAAGGGTCAACGTATGATCCAAATAAGTTGTCTCCTGAGAGTTCGTCTGTTCTTATAGAGTCTTGAGTTTGAATGTAACTTATGAGCTTTGTTGTATCTGATATCAAAACATTTAGTTCGTCTTCTTGTGGTTGTGTCGATAATCCTAAATTGTTTTCTTTTTTCTTACAACTTAAACTGGTAAAAAACAGTATAAGTGCAATAAAAGGAAGGGTACTATTCGTCCAAATCTTCATTCTCGTTAAGTAAAGTGTTATAAAATTCTTGATGTGCAGTAATCAACGTTTCTTCGTCTTGGTATTCTAATGTTGGTTTTCCAGCGTCTTGAATATAACTACTTATTTTATCATTTATTGTTTCGCTTCCAATACCAATAGCATCAGCCCACTGCATACCCAATAAATTTAGATTACTGACTGTTGGATCTTTCATTATTTCCAAATCAGATTCGTCAAATTTATCAAATTTTAACTTGTCAATAAGTCGGCTATCAAATTCACCTTCGTCAATTTGATTGTAGGTGGTATAGACTATTTTCACATTCTCAAAATGAGGGTCGTTTGCATACATTTTCTTTAAAAACAAAGGCATAAAGGCAGACATCCATCCATGACAATGAATTACATCGGGTTTCCAGCCTAGTTTTTTTACTGTTTCTGCTACTCCTTTGCAATAGAAAATAGCTCTTTCGTCGTTGTCAGAATGAAAATTTCCATCCATATCCAAACAAGTGCTTTTTCGCTTAAAATATTCGTTGTTATCTATAAAATATACTTGCATTTTTGCTTTTGGAATCGAAGCCACTTTAATAATTAAAGGATGGTCAGAATCGTCTATTACTAAATTCATTCCCGACAATCTAATTACTTCGTGCAATTGATGTCTTCTTTCATTTACAACACCAAATCGGGGCATAAATACTCTAATTTCTTTATCTTCTTCTTGAACCCCTTGCGATAGTCTTCTAACGGAAGTTGAGACCCCTTCATTTGGTAAAAAAGGGAATATTTCTTGGGTAACGTATAAGATTCTTTTTTTAGACATATAATGCTTTGTTTTTGTTTAATAGTTACAAAAATATAAAAAAAAAACCATAACTTCCAATATTTAAAGTAGTTTTGTTGAGTTTGACCAGTTTTAATATACTGAACCCCTATTCGGTTTGATTATAATATGGTTTTTAGGAGTATTGATATCATAATTGCAGATTAAATGAAAATTTTTAAAAAACAAAAAGAGCTAAAAGCTTATCTATCTTCATTAGAAAACCTTTCAATAGGTTTTGTTCCTACTATGGGAGCACTTCACTATGGGCATCTATCTTTGATACAACAAGCAAAAAAAGAAACAGCTATTGTTGTTTGTAGTATTTTTGTAAATCCAACTCAGTTCAACGAGCAATCAGATTTCGATAATTATCCCATTACGCACGACAATGATATTTCTATACTTAAAAATGTAGGTTGTGATGT
>CAMZKF010000035.1 GCA_947311095.1 uncultured Flavobacteriales bacterium | reverse complement strand
GGCACACCTACTATAGTTAGAGAGTCTTCTATAAAATCAGACCCAAATTGTAAAACATCTGCTCTATCCATAGTATAATTAATAAAACTTGTATCGGCATAATTCATTGGTCCTGCACTTACTCGGTCTCTTTGAGGAGTTGGAACAGCTAAATTATTACCTCCCACAGTTATAACTGGCAAATCAGGATTGTGAATATAACTCAACGGTGTTTCAACTACTATTGGAGCTAAACTATCCAAGCCTCCGTTAGCATGTAAATAAAGCGTTTTGTCTTTAACTCCTGTTGCCAACGGAAACACATCGGTACTTTCCCAATAGTTTCCGACACTTGTATTTTGTGTTACACCATCGCCTACAGGACCAGGAACATAATACCTTATATTGGGAATATTAGAATAATCTACAATTGGAGTTGCAGGATACCCTAAAGCAGTTTCCCCTGGTGTTTGATTCGTAGAATCGGTAGGAACATCAATCACCTGAGGAAGAATAGTCGTTCCTATTCTTACTTCCGCAGGCATACTTTGCAAATCGGAATACCCTCCCAAATAGTTTAAAAAATCAGAATAATTAATGTAATAATCTTCCGATGGTATTCTAACATCGTACGCTCCTATATTTTGCCAATTACTACTTTCAGGAATCAAAACTTTGGGTTCACCTAACTCTTTCCCACTTTCGTAATTTAATAGATACCTCAACCAACTAACCACCTCTCCTTTTACAATATTATTTACATTCGAGACATTTACATTTGAAACATCTCCTGCAACCCTCAAATCAAACACACTATTAGGATACACTATATCTGCTACCGTATCACGTCCAATTGTTCTATGCGTCCAAGGACCTATCACTATTTTTTGATTTTCTTGCACATTGGAATTATTGTGTTCCATTATATTTTTATAAGTTTCTAATTGTCCATCAATAAATATGTCCCACCATCCCGTAAGGTGATAAATAGGCAATGATAAATTTTTATAACGACTAATATTTCCATTAGGGTCAGATTCCCCCTGAGCATTAATAGGAGCATAACTACCATCTAAATCTGTTCGTAATAAATAATTGGGGTGCATTGCTGAATTACCATTCACATCTACTATTGTCGAAAACTGATCTATTGCTAAATCTATAATAGAATCACCAGAACTTATGCCATAATCATTTATCGAATGAATGTTATTTTGAACTCCCAAATCAGATGGTATTGTATCCACCACATCTTCCATTTGCCCTGTCATCCAGCCTTGCATTAGTCCCTGCCTAAAAACCCCATTGTTTTGAACCGTAGAATTATAATATTCTAACGTAGCTACAATAGGAAGTAACCCTTTTAACCCATCTTGAGCAGTATTATTTTGCATTGCTGCAGCGGCTTGATATTGCGTATTCCCCAAAGCCGAAGCTCCAAACATAGCCAAACTACCATTGTATGTCTTAGCATAGGTTTCTGCGGTTCCATCTCTATCCAAATCATAATTTTGAAACAAACTATCCATTATAAATTGAATTGTATTCTTACCGTCTTCATGGTGAATTGAATTGTGAGGGTCGTTTACAGCCGTTATATCTAAAACGTGTGTTATATTAGGGTGGTAAGCATCTTTTTTCCAACCGTCGCTATACATCGGAAAATATACCCCTCCCGAACTATATCGTCCCCTCAAATCTTGCAATGCATAGCCAAATCCTAGTATATTCATAAAAACACCAAACTTATCGTAACTTCCCTTTCCGTAAGGAGTTCTCGTCAGCACCATTGGCAATTGATATGGATTAGGGTTTATTTGCCCATTAATCGAATCATAAACAAACAATTGCGTGCCTTTGGGAATTATTTCTACATTGTAACTCGTTCCAGAAACCGTAATATCAGTTGTTAAACTATCAGAGGTTATAGGCAAATAAACATCAGTCATTAAATGAACTCCATCTTCCATGGTAAATGGAATAGTAGAAAACGATGTAAACTCTTCAATCCTATCTAATTTACCATTATTATTAGACTGACAAAAGTAAAGCTGATTTAAGGTTAAGAAAGTAAAAAAGTAAAGTAGCTTCATAATATTTTTATTTTTAGGGCGTTCGAGCGGGCTATCCACTATATCTTTTTTGTAAAAAAAACAAAAAAGGATGTCGTTTCTATCCCTAACGCAAAAACAACTACCAATTAACGTTTGAAATACGTCAAAAAATAGCGTTTATTATTGAAAACAAAACGATTTAATCGATACGCTCCATAATTTAATTTACACAATTTACTAAATGTACATTTTTTTTTTATCACAACCAAGCAATACTAAAAGGACTTCAAAACAAGCTAACTAAACTTAGCACACCACTTATCAAAACTAAGTTTCTTACCTCCCTTGTTTCCTCTTCTATAAAAGACTAACGAAGGTGATTACGAACACCTTCATATAAACACTAAAAAATGAGCTAATTGTAGCCCAATTTTGAGCTAAATAAACTTTGAGTATTTCCAACTTCAGCAGGTAGTTTGACTTTGTAATAGAAAATTTGAGAATAATTCAGATCAAATTCAAACAGTGACAAAAATCATAAATAAAAGGCTTTAATTCATCTAAATTTGCACTTTAAATTTAAAATTAAATGTTTTTATCAAACTTCACTTTCCTTTTACTAGCTCGACACAACAATAACTATAATTATATCTATGTTGCTCTAACGTTACTTATTCTTGCTTTTTTCTTTTGGAAAATGTATCAAATGGCAAAACAAAACCCTATGGATTAAAATACTTGCTCTCCATTTATATAGGTTGCAGTAACCCTTGCCTTTGGCAACTTATTTTCTTCCACGGTCAATAAGTTCATATTTAAAAACACAAAATCGGCTACTTTTCCAATTTCTAACGATCCTTTTTGAGTTTCTTCGAAATTTGCCAATGCTGCCCAAATTGTCATTCCTTTTAAAGCTTCCAATCTCGATAAAGCATTCTCGATTTGAAATCCATTTTTAGGTAAACCTTCTTTATTTTTTCGAGCTACTGCAGTATAAAAAGTCATTAGCGGATTTATTCCTTCTATTGGGAAATCAGTCCCTAGAGGCATCCAACCATTTTGGCGAAGCAGGTCTTTGTAAGCATAGCCAAAACGTAATCTTTTTTTCCCTAGCCTTAACAACACCCAATTCATATCGGATATTGCATGAGTTGGCTGTACAGAAGGGACAATTGAATACTTTTTAAATAATTTAACATCAGATGAATCGACAAGTTGAGCGTGTTCTATTCGCCAACGTCTATCATTCGTTGTCTTTAACACATCTCCATAAGTTTTTAAGATAAACCTAGTGGTTGAATCTCCAATAGAATGTGTACACATTTGAAAACCTTTATCGTAAAGTAATTTAGCATACTTTTGAAAATAAGAGGTATCGCTTAACAAACTACCTTGAGAAGTTTTATCTTCATAGTTT
The DNA here is from genome assembly GCA_947311095.1 of uncultured Flavobacteriales bacterium. GTDB lineage: Bacteria > Bacteroidota > Bacteroidia > Flavobacteriales_D > Parvicellaceae > S010-51. Next base: position 10,303 of record CAMZKF010000035.1, on the reverse strand, counting down.
TTGAGTAAACAAGCTCCTCTACTACCCAAAGCTCCATCGCCATAAAACTTAAAACTGCAAACGGTGAGTTTATCGGTAATGTATGGTTCTTCCAAGGTATCTAAATAATAAGCAAAGTTTTCTTCCGAATCTGTTAACATAGCATACACTCTCATTTTCAATTCTCTTGTAGTTTGTAATTTATCAATTAATTGCACCTCTGATTTTGAAAGACCAGCGTCGTCAACGGTTGTCAATCCTACTTCAAAACAATTTCTTTGAGCACTTAACAAGGCTTCTTTTTTGTTCGACAGAGAAGGTTTTGGCATTATATCAAGGATTAAATTTACAGCATTGTCAACCAACACACCTGTTAGCTCCCCATTTTTCATTACCAGATGTCCCCCTTTTACTTGTGTATCGGTTGTAATGTTTGCTAAATCGAGAGCTACTTTATTAGCAATAGCTGCATGCCCATCGATTCGTCGAATCAAAACAGGTTTAGTTGGAAATGCGAAATCCAATTTTTCTCTTGTTGGAAATTTTGTGTCCTTCCATTTCATATTGTCCCAGCCTCGCCCCATTATCCATTGAGGGTTTTTATGTTTGTCAAATTCTTTACATTTCGCTATTACATCATCAAAGGAGGTTGCGTCAATTAAATTGACTTGTTGCAAAGAAAGCCCATAACCTAAAAAGTGACAATGCGCATCGATAAAACCAGGATAAATAATATGTTGTTCGGCATCTACGTTTTCTTTTCCTTTATATTTGTTGAGTATTTGATTTTCTTTTCCTATTGCTACTATAATTCCGTCGCTAATTGCCATTGCGTCAAACTTATTGTTTTCTTCATCTAATGTGTAAATTGTAGCATTGTGAACGACCAAATCTACTTCTTGTTTTGTTATACAGCTAGAAAAAGACAGCACTAAGAATACGATTACCAATAGTAACTTCATTTGTTATTTAAGATTATAAATTTATCCTTTTATTTTGCGTTAGGGATAGAACGGTTTGTTTGAACTCTTTCTGTTTTTTTTTCAAACAGAAAAGTGAGTAGTGATAGCCCGCTCGAACGCCCAAAAGACGAACTTTAATATTTTATTTTTTTATTCGATTAGCGATTGCTTCCATTCCAAAAATAAGGGCAAAACCAAATAAGCTAAATAGTAATGCTATTAAAATTTGAGAATCTGTATTTTGATAAAATTCGGGAATACCTGTCGTTGAAATAGATTCTAAAACAGGGACATCATAACTACTAGGCGTTACATTATGTTCTAAAAAAGCAACCCATTCGTCGTGACTATTTAATCTAAAACTATCTATTTTTTTCCAAGGCCAAATTTTGTTTAACGAGCCAATTAAAAAACCTGTAAGAACCGCAACTGTAACGTCGTGAAAATTTTTGAACGTCCATTTTAAGATTTTACTAAACGCTAATAATCCGACTACACAGCCAGCCATAAAAGTTGCTATTGTAAGAATTTCTCTATCTTTTACAGCGTTTAATACAGTTTGATAAGAACCTAAAATTAAGAGTATAAAACTACCTGAAATACCAGGTAAAATCATGGCGCAAATGGCTATCATGCCTGATATGAAGATATAAAACGTAGAGTCACTTTGAGCTAAAGGAGGTAATATTGTAATGTAATAGGCAAAAGCAGAACCTAGAACTAAGCTAATAATTGTGGTTGTTTTCCATTTTTTGACTTGTTTTCCAACAAATAAAACACTAGCGACGACTAAACCAAAAAAGAAACTCCATAAAATAACGGGTTGCGTAACTAATAAAACAGAGATAATTTTAGCTAATGAGGCTATACTAATAAATATACCCAAAAATAAAGCGACTATAAAATTTCCATTCAAAGCTTTCCAAGCAGCCGCTAGACCTTCTTCTTTTAATGTTTTTAATAATGACAAATTAACACCTCCAATAGTTGAGATAAGCTCTTCATAAATACCTGAGATAAATGCGATTGTACCTCCTGAAACACCAGGCACAACGTCAGCAGCCCCCATAGCCATTCCTTTAAGTACTAAAAGTAAGTATTCTTTTTGTGTTCTCATTTTTATTTTTTTTATTGCGAAGTTATAATATATACTCATATCAAGACTAAATTAGGCGAAAAATTATAGCTATTTTTTTTGTACTTACAGATAAACGCTTAAATTTGTGTAATTATACTAATTTTTTATATGAAAAACATTAAAACCCTACTTAGCGGAATAGCCATTTCTTCACTATTGTTTCTTTCTAGTTGTGGAAACGACGAAGGAGAGAGTAAAACGCACAACAGCCCTACATTCAACATATTATCATCGATAAAACACCCTGCTGTTTTTACTTCTGTAAATGTAATGGAGCTATTGAAGAAATCTAACATTGAAAATTCGGAAGATTTGCCTCCTCAAATAAAAATGATGGTCAATTCTCAAATTAGCCAACATTTGAACTCTGATGCACAAGGTATAAAACTAGAAGGTAACATTCCTTTTTGCGTTACAACACAAGAAGACGGTTCGTTTGAGTCGGTTGTTACATTGTTTAAAGTTTTAGACGCAAAGAAAATAGGTTCATCTCTTTGTTTGTATTTTGGAGGTAAAATCCAAAAAGAAGGTAACATTTCGTTACTAAAAGGTACTATTCCTGGAACTTTCAACGCTTTATTTTTTGCATGGGACGATACTCAATTGGTTTCTGTTTTTTCTGAAAACGGAGCTAAAGAAAAAGCTTTAAGCTTATTAAAAAGTAAAGACTCAGATGCTTCTAGTAATGAAAAAATACAATCTTTTTTAGATAATCATAGTGATTTTTCTTCATTGGTATTTATGGACACTTATACTAATATGACAAACAAACTTAGTCACACCACAATGGACGAAGAATTGACGGAAGCTTACAAAGGAGTTACGGCGGTAGCTAGTGCCAACTTTAATGCAGGAGATTTTACATTTACATCGGACTTAGAAGGTGAAAACTTTATTTCATCGAAATTTAATAGCATTAAAAATCAACCTGTTGACCAATCGTTGCTTAGCTTTTTGACAGAAAATAACCAAGCTATTTTGTTTGGGACTGGGGCTATTAACTTAGATGCTTTTATAAACATAGCTGAACAAACTCATTCTGAACAAGGAGATTACCGAGAAGAATTAAAAAAGATAGGAATTGACAAAGATGATATAACAAAAGTATTGACTGGTGATTTTGCTTTTTCTTTGCTTGATGTTGAAAATGTGAAAATAATACAAGAAGATAATTTTTACTACGAAGATCAACCTCGATATGTTTTAACTTGCGGAATAAAAGATGAGAATCTTTTAAAAACTGTTTTAACGAACAATGAAAAGGTTACGGTAGTTGAAGATTACTATACTATTGACAATACTTTTTTAGGGGTTGCCAATCATAAACTATTTGTTTCCCTTAGTGAAAGCCTTATTCAAAAATTAACAAATGGAGAACAATTGACAAAAGCAAATGTTTCGATAGATAGTCCAATATATGGAAATATAGTAGCAGACATGAATCAGTTGCCTGAAAATTATAAGAAATTACTCTTAAATGAAGGGGGAGAAGAAATATTAAAAATATATAATGAAATTGATAACATAACATTTACTGGTGATATCAATCATACTGAATTTTCTTTAAAATTGAATGACCAGTCTAAAAATGCTTTTGAAGTCTTCTCAAATACATTAATAAAAAATTTAATGCCTGTTCTGTTAGGAGGAATGATGTAATATAAAATATTGCGTCTAAAAAACATTTTTAATTTAAGCTTTTTTTGTATCTCGTCATTTGAAAAATCAATTGAAATACATATTGTTATTTACTTTAATTGCTTTTGCTTGCAAAAAAGCTCCTAATCGAACTTGCTTAAAAAAAACAGGAACTCCTACTCATGAAAAAGTATCTTTTGAGCAGATAAAAAAAATCTCGGTCTATAACGATATCAATATTAAGTTGGTACAAGACAGTTTAAATTTCATTGAAATAGATTCTTACGACAATATTAAAAACTTCATTTCAATAAATTTTGAAGCCAATGAATTGATTTTAAAAAACAATAATAAATGCCGTTTTTTAAGAGATTACGACAAACAAACTACTGTACGTATTCATTTTTCAAATTTAGAAAAAATAGCATTGTATGGCAAGGGTAGTATCGAAAGTGAAAATTCAATAGAAAATCCTAAATTTCATGTTTACGCTCACTCATCTAACAGCAATATAAAACTATCTGTAACGACAAACGAATTAATTGTAGAATTTGTAAACGGAACATTAGATGGAGAAATAAAAGGATATGGAAAACACACTTATATATTTCACGCTGGATATAGCAATGTCAATTTCATTGATTTAATAACAGAACAACTCCGAATAGTAAATGGTAGCTATTCCGACACTTACGTAAATGTTAGTAATTCTATCGATTCTAAGATAGAAGGAACAGGTAACATACACTATACTGGTAATGCTAGTGTAGAAAATTCAATTGAAACTTCAAGTGGGAGATTATTAAAATACGAAAAATGAAAATTCCCTATAAACACATTGCAGTTCTCCTACTTATCAGTATTGTTAGTTTATTTTTACATCGAAAAGAGATTAACGATTTCCCTCAAAACATTCACGCTTGGGCTCAAAGTGACTATTATGCTCTATCTTTAGGTTTTGTCGATAATGGGTTAGATTTTTTCCACCCACAAACTTATACGTTAAACCCTCAGTTTCCCAATAATTTTTTAGTCCCAAAAGACAACGGAATTACTTCTGCCGATTTCCCTATACACACTTACAATGTCGCTTTATTGATGAAACTTACAGGATATTCCTCTCCTTGGGTGTTTAGAATTTACACTTTGTTTTTTAGTATTGTAGGTTTGTTTTTTCTCTTTCTACTCATCAAAGAATTAGACGGTTCCGACATTAAAGCTTTATTTGGTGTGGCAATGCTTTTGTTTTCACCTGTTTATCTTTATTACAGAGCTGGATTTCTTCCTAGTATTCCGTCACTATCTTGTGTAATTATAGCTTATTATTTTTACATAAAACACTTGAAATTTCAGAAAAATAAATACTTTAAACGTGCTTTATTCTTTTTTACTTTAGCAACTTTAGCTCGAACTCCATTTGCTATTTTTTTAATCGCTTTTACTGCTCAAGAGTTACTTTATTTTATTCTGAATAAAAAAATACAACTCAATAAACTGATTTCATTCGCTTTAGCATATTCATTTATATTGGGGTATTTTTTTTACAATTTAATACTCAGACAAAAATATGGTTCTATCTTTTTGGGATCTCCTCTACCTCCTCACTCATGGGGAGAAGCAAAAGAGTTAATCTCTGTATCTTTAGCTCATTGGAAATGGCATTATTTAACAAAATGGCATTATTTAGTTGTTACTCTCGGCGTTGTATTTTCTATTATTCAATATTTAAAAAACAAAAAAATAGACCCCATTCATGTTCAGTTAATTTTACAGATTCTGATTGTTTCGTGCGGTGTAATTATCTATTCAGCTTTGATGCTAAATCAATTTGTTGACCACGATTACTATTTTATAGATACTTTTCTTACTCCTTTTATACTCCTAATGGTTTTTGTTTTAAGTTTTGTAAATTCTGAAAAACTAATTTACCTTTTTCTAGGGCTTCTATTCATGGGATATTCTACCAAAGAAATGATTAGACACGCTTTAGATGCAGAAAAACAGCGGAAAGAAGTTACGAATTGGGGAAGTACAGCACTTACAATTAAAAACTTTACCCACTCAGATGAACTACTACAAAAACTAAACATTCCCAAAGAGGCTAAATTCCTAGTAGTTGATGCAACAGCACCCAATATTCCATTTATATTATTGAAAAGAAAAGGCTACACCATACACCATTTAAATACTAAAAATTTAAAAGAGGCGTTAACATGGTCGTATGATTACATCGCCATTCAGGATTACAACATGGCTAAAATAACAAAAATATATCCAACATTAAGTTCTAAAATAGAACGAATTGGAGGCAATAGAGCAGTATCAATCTATCGTCTAAAAAAGGAAACAACTTCAAATGTATCATTTAAACAACTGCTGCAATTAGATAAAGAAACTCCTTATTACAAAAATAATATGAGGACGGATAACATTTGGAGAAAAAATAAAATTTTTAAAAACGAAGCCATTCTAATTACTCCAGAGGAGGAATTTGGATTGACTTTAGAAATAAAAAACACAAGCGAATTACTCAGTCAAAACAACCTCGCTTTAGTAAACTTAACAATAAAAAATAAACTAAAAGGAGGCATTCTTGGTTTTAGTGTCAGTGAAAAAGGAAAGTTAAAAAAATATAGCGCAGAAAAATTAAAGCAAGGAAAAAACACTTTTTTATTCAATACACCATTACTTCAAAGCAACGAAAATAAAATTAGTCTTTATATTTGGAACAACAAGCAAGACTCTATTTTGATTAAAGATTTTGAGGTTGAGATCTATTAAACAACACTTTAATTCCCCCAGCTTGTTTCTATTTTACTTCCTACATCGGTGTGATTAATTATATTCAAATAAGTTGTGATTTCTTGTTGTAATTCCTCCACATGAGAAATAACTCCCACTACTCTATTTTCTTTTCTCAATGCTTTTAGCGACTCAAAAACAACGTAGAGCGACTCTTTGTCTTGCGAACCAAAACCTTCGTCTAAAAAGAAGAAATTTTGATTCGATTTATTTTGTTGCTGAATGCTCTCTGCCAATGCCAATGCGAGAGACAAAGAGGCTTGAAACATTTGTCCTCCTGAAAGTGTTTTGACACTTCTCAACCTTCCTTCGTTTAAATAATCTCGAATTAAAAATTCATTTTTACCGCCTATCTCCAATTTTAACTGTTGTCTGGTCAATTGAGAAAAACGGACATTAGCTTCACTGCATAAATTTTGTAAATAGACACTCGAAATATAATTTACAAATCCACTTTTTTGAAACAACGAAATTAACGTTGCGATGTTGTCAGCTCTCAACTCTTTTTGAGCCAACTCTTTTTGTAAGGTGTTTTTTTCTTTTAAATTTACCTCTGCTTGTTTAAAAGCTGTTTCTAAATTTATTTTTTGTTTTTCTAAACTTTTAGACGCTTTTACTTTTTCATTTAGTTCTTCAAGTAAAGCGTTGTAATCTGAGAGGTTAAATGACTTACCCTTTAAAATCAGCTCCTTTTCATTAATTACAGCCTTTAAGGTTTCTAATTTAATTTTGAAGTCAGAAATCTCTTTTTTAAGTTTCAAAACATCTAATTCTAAAGCTAATATAGTTCTAACTTCTTCAATAGTTTTATAATTTGATTGCGTTAGCAATTCCTGAATTAACTCCGTGGACTTAACGAATAAATTCGCTGTTGTTTTCAAGCGCTTATTAATTCCTTTCAAGCGTTCTGTTTCTACTGCTAAATTTTGATTTAACGTAATTATTTCTTTTGCTGTTTTTTCGAAATTAGCCTTTGTTTCTTTTACAAATTTAGTTTTAAGCTCTAACTCTTCAATTATTTTTTGCTTCCCTTCAAAGTCATCAACACCCAAATATTTTAATTGTTTTTGTAGGTTTCTATTTCAGTTTTTATTGCATTAAATGCTAATTCTATTGCTACTATAGCTTTGCTAAATTTATCTTTATTTGAAGTTTCTACACTTATTTTCTCGTTTATTTTTTCTTGTTTTAACGCTAATTCTTTTAATCTTTTTTCTTGTTTTATAAATACGTCAAAATCATTTTTTACTTTAACCTCGTCGTCAATTGTATAGGGAGTCCATTTAAAATTTTCTTTTTCTATTTTCAATGTGTTTTCTAGCGTCTTTAAATTCTCTTTGACTTTAGAAATTTGTTCCAAACTTGTTTTTAAGTCATTCTCAAAAAAACGTGTATTTTCCAATTCGTTATTGTATATTTTTATGTTTTTTTCAAGTTCTAAAAACTTTTTTTCTTCTATGTCTAAATGTTTATCTATAGATTCTATGTTTAATATTTCGGGGTGATCTAATGCTCCGCACAGAGGGCAAGGCTTTCCTTCCTCTACCGAATTTGCTAGTTTTTCTAATTCTTTCTTTACTTTATAGCTGTTAATTTTTTCTAATTGTGTTTTTAAATCCTTTTCAAGTTTTACTTTTTCTATCGTTTTACTTTCCAAGAGTTCTTTTATAATTAATGCGTTTAATTCTTCTGTTATTTTCACATTAGTTAACTGCGCTAAGAATGTTGTTTTTTTATTTGAATTTAAATTGATTAACTCTGCTAATTCCTTTTGTATTTTTTCTTTTTCTTTCTTTAATAAAGCGTATTTTGTAAACCAATTTTTCATTTCAGAAAAAGTTTCTATACTTTTATTTTCTTGTGTTGTTTGAACTTTTTTTTGACTTTCCTTTAATTCGTTTAAAATAGATTGTAGCTCTTTTAGTTTACGTTCTGTTTCTTCAACTTTAGCTCTCCCATTTTTAATTCTAACACCTTTATCTTCGTTTTCTAGTTTTTTAGTCGTAATTTTTAGCAGTAATTCTAAATCGTTTAACTCCTGTTCTACTTTAGGAACTAACGCTTGATTCACCTCTATTTCTTTAATCTTTTTATCTAATACAACCTTTTTATCTTCTAGCTCTTTTATTTTGTTTTCACTTCCTGTTTTTTCTTTTTCGAGAGCTAATTTGTCGGCTTGTATTTCTTTATTTCGAATTAACTTGTCTTTAAATTTTAGAATTATATCCTCGTACTCTATCAATTCTTTTTCTTGATTTAAAACACGTTTTTTTTGTTTTTCATGTTCAATTAACGCTTCTTTTTTTGTTTTTAAAACCGTAAAATGCTCTTTAATTATCGATTGTTGTTTTTCTAACTTTTTTAATTTTTCTAATTCATTATTTGAAACAGCAACTAATTTTTCTATTTTTTTTAATTCCTCCTCTTTTGTTTTCAAAATTTCTTTTGAAACGTTTTCATAATTGGTTAACCGACCCAGTAGATGTTCTCTCTCTTGGTTGTTTTTAGTCCTTAGCACTTTTATTTTGTCCTCGTATTCATATTTAGAAAGGTTAAATATATCTTTCAACATTCGGGTTCTTTCTGTAATACCGAGTTGCAAAAACTCTTGAAACTTACCTTGAGGTATAATTATAGTTCTTCTAAAATTGTCGTAAGACAAGCCTATAATATCCTTTGCCGAAGAACTAGGTAAAGGAATCCATTCTTTATTTTCAAAGACGTAAGCTCCTCTTACAAAAGTACGTACTTCTTCAAATTTTTTAGAATTTCTTTTTCCAGAAACGGTAAAACGATAGTTTTTTCCATCGTGATTTTCGAATTCAAATTCGATATATAATTCCGATGATTTTAAATTCATCATATTGTATTTCAAATCATCGTGTCCTCCAAGCCTTTCGGTTTGACCATACAATGCAAAAGAAATAGCTTCGAGTAAGGTCGATTTTCCAGAGCCTACCGAACCAAACACACCAAATAGTTGTGCTTGAGTTAAGTATTCGAAATCGATGGTTTGCTGTTCTTGATAAGAATAGACTCCTTTTAGGGTTAGTTTTTTTGGCAACATTTTTTCTTGTGTAAGCTTGTTATTCGTCTGTATTGCTGAGTATTTAATTTTTGAAAATAGTTGTTCTATCTTTTTGCTTTATTTTCATCGTCTAAGCAAAAATAAATTCTGCTTTTTTTTAATATCGTATTTCATTATTCATTGGGTATGAATCAAAATAAACTATTCAAGCTTTCCGAACTGGCTGAAAAGAGCTTATACTAAACATTAAAAAATAATAGCTCTTGGCTTTTAGTTTATCTTTGGACATCAATATATTAGTCTTGTTTGTGTGAGGAATAGTAGCAATTGTTTGAGCTCTTTTTTGTTTTTTTTCCTTATGAAAAACAAAAAAAGCGAGTGCGGATAGCCCGACCTTTTCTGTTTGTTTTTATAAAAAAAACGAACAGAAAAGGGCACACCCAAATTAAACATTTAGTTAGAGCATTTCTTTAACTTTGCTTAATGCGTAATCTATTTCTTCTTTGGTTGTATAGCCGCAAAATGAGAATCGAATGGCTTGACATGGGTTTGTTTTTCGTAACGCCGACAAGACGTGAGAACCTTGATTGCTCCCTGAAGAACAAGCACTTCCACCTGAAGCTGCTATTCCGTTGATATCTAAATTGAACAAAAACATTCCGCTTTTTTCGTTTTCGGGAAAACAAACATTTAGGACGGTATATAGCGATTTGTTTTCGTCTTGTTCGCCGTTGAAAGAGATGGCTGGATTAATTT
>CAMZKF010000034.1 GCA_947311095.1 uncultured Flavobacteriales bacterium | reverse complement strand
GACAAGTCAAACTCTCACTTTTTAAATTTATAAGACTTAGCTGCGATAGTTTTTATTATTATTAATACTGTGAATAATGCGGGTTAAAAGAATAATTCGGAAAAGTTTTGAACTTTACTGTTTTATCTCAATTTAACGTTAATTATGGTATTTAAATAATCTAAAAGAAACCTATTTACTGATCATGTAGCCCATGAAATTCCGCTTTCCGTAGTTAACAATATTGGTGTTTACACCTGTAATAGAAACCTTTACATTGTCTCCTGCTGTTAATAGGGTAATGGCAGTATTGCTGATGTTTATTTCGTTTCCTGTTCTAGAAGAAAATTTAGGGTCAATGGTTAGAGCGTTAACCGCTGTTCCGTTTTTTAAGAATTGTAAAATCATGGAGTCGTCGGTTCCGTCTCCCCCGTCAAAAGTAATGTCAGTAGAGAAAAAATAGTAACCTGTTACTGGAGCAGTGTAAGTATTACTAGTTGTGTAGCTGTCTCCGTATGGGTCATTTACTTGGTCAAAATTAACAACTCCATTGCTAAAATTAGAAACAAGATTGCTAGAATGAGCAGAAAACAAGAAATTCTGACCAATCATATAACCATTAACATCTAATTTTGTTATAGGGTTGGGCGTACTCTGATTTACCCCTACTCGTCCGTCACCTATTACAATAAATTTGTCCGCAGGAGTACCGTTCAAATCTCCTTTTATAAAAAGAAGCGTATCATCATTTGAGCCTCCATTAGATGTTATTAAAAGTCCATTTCCACTAGCGTTTTGTGTATTAAAAATACGCATTGCATATTCCGCAACATCATGGCGTACATCTAAACGGTATTGAGGGAGTCCAATTCCAATTCAAACTTCACCATTAGTATTAATAATTAATCGGTTGCCGTCACTCACTAAATTGGTCAATTGTTCGATGGCGAATCTTCCATCGGTATTATCTACATTCAAATCCCATTGGTTGTTTATACTATTGTCTAGTCTTATTCTTGCATCTCCTTTTACGGTGAGTTGAGCTCCTGGCGATTCTGTTCCTATACCTATTTTTCCGTCCCAAATAAACGTATTAGCATTCAAATCCATGTATCCTACCAAATCATCATTGTCGGTTTCTACATAAGCAATCATACCATCGCTTTCTAAAGATAAAGCAACAGAAGATGGAGCTACACTCCCTAGTTGATTCAAAGAGTGAATAGAAGAGCGACGAGTGTAAATAATCCATTCATCAGTTGCTGAACCTACATTTGTTCCCAGTCCATATCCATAATCTATTTCTATGTGTCCTGCATTAATGTCCAGCGCTTGGCTTGGGTTGTTTAGTCCAATCCCTACGTTTCCATTAGTAAAAATAGCGTCATTAATATTTGTAGGGGAGTTTGTTGTGTTTGCTTTATACCAATCATCGTCCGAATTAGCATTCGAATCCATTATTTTAGGCCATTTACTCCCGTCCCAAAAGTAGTAACCCGTTCCTGTTGTACCATTGGTGTTGTAAACCAATAACGATGTTGCAGGAGCTGTAATTGGAGCAGCAGTTGCTAAGTCGGCTATGTTTACTCTAGGTATTAAAATTCCCTTGTCAGACGCTACTACATCAAGCATAGCAGAGTTGTCAGGAGTCGCTCCCGATGTGTTTATTCCAATATTTTGAGCTTGTAAAGAAAACTGTATAATAAGCAGAATTGAGGTAAATAAGGTTAGTTTGTTCATGATGTTACTTTATTAATACGATTCAAATTTAGACTAAATTTATTAAAGATAATAATTTACTTTGTTTTTTTAGGGCGTTCGAGCGGGTCATTCGCTATATCTTTTCTGTTTTTTTGAAATAAAAAAAACAGAAAAGGATGCCGCTACTACCCCTAACGCAAAAGTTTTTTAGCAAGCGCAGTTGTCTATTTTATCAAAGGGTTTATTCTATTTACAGCAGTCTTAAAGACTTGAGTCTCTAAGTTTTTTTTTGATTTTAAAATATTGGATTAAATGGTTTACGTTTCACAGTCTTGAATCTTCGAGTCTTGAGTCTTGAATCTCACAGTCCACTCGCCTTTAGGTAAATAATCACCGATATTTTTCGGAAAATGACTTTTTTTTAGTAGCCTTTCATATTATTGAGTATATTTGATTTCGGTAAAGCTAAAAACAACAACAATTATGAATTTTAAAAATGTGTTTTTTATTGGGGGGATAGCTCTTTTAACTTCTTGTGGATCATGGAGCAAACAAGATAAAGATAAATTTATGGAAAGTTGTCAAATGCAAAAGTTAAATGATAGTTTTTGCAATTGCGCATTAGAAAAGGCATTGTTAAAATACAATACTTTTGATGAAATGGCTGCCGATGAAGAAGAAATGGCGAAACTTTTATACAGTTGTATCGAAGAAGATCGTAAAAAAGAAGAATAGTCGCTATGAAGTTTTTGTATTATTGTCTTTTGTTTATTTTCCTTGTTAGTTGTACTACATCTTATAGTCCTGCTGAGGTGTCATCTGCTTATTGCGATTGTGTCTCGCTTTCAGAAGATAAAAAAAAACCTTGTGTAAAAGAATGGGCGATAAAATACAAAGGAGCTTTAAAGTCGAAAGAAGATCATAAAACCGTCAATTACAACATGATTGAATGCAATGGTTTTGAGGGAGATAATGATTTTTACCTTAAATTAATGCGGAATTAGATAGTTTAATTCTACTCAATTATTTTGAAATAAAAACAAAGTGTCATATTGTCAGTGTTGTAATTATACTTATCTTTGTTGTTTATATATTTAGAATAAATGAATAAGGAAATAGACGAGTCACTACAAGGTACAGTTACGATTATAGAATCAGAGAGTAAAACCGTTTCTAAAAAACTATTTTTAGAAAGTTATGGTTGTGCAATGAATTTTTCAGACAGCGAAGTCGTAGCTTCCATTTTGCAAAAAGAAGGTTATTCCACCACCAGAAATTTTGAAGAAGCCGATGTTATTCTTGTTAATACCTGTTCTATAAGAGATAAGGCAGAACAAACCGTTCGGCAAAGATTACATTTGTTTAAAAAACAAAAACGAAAAAAACCAAGTCTTATTATAGGAGTCTTGGGTTGTATGGCAGAAAGGCTAAAAGATACATTACTCGAAGAAGAAAAACTAGTTGACTTAGTCGTAGGTCCCGATGCTTATCGAGATTTACCGAGTTTATTAACTAACGTGAGTGGAGGTCAACGTTCGGTCAATGTTTTACTTTCTAGAGAAGAAACTTATGCCGACATCAGCCCCGTTCGATTAGGAGAAGGAGGTATTACAGCTTTTATTTCCATTACCAGAGGTTGCGATAATATGTGCTCTTCTTGTGTCGTTCCTTTTACAAGAGGGAGAGAAAGAAGTCGAAATCCCTTGTCTATTGTTGCGGAAGCTAGAGAGTTGGTTCAGAATGGATATAAAGAAGTTACTTTGTTGGGGCAAAATGTAGATAGCTACCGTTGGAATATATCTAAAAAAGGAGAAATTGAAAATCCCGATATTCCTACAACTACTTTCGCTCAGTTAATGGAAATGGTAGCGAAAGTATCTCCCGATTTAAGGGTGCGTTTTTCTACTTCTCATCCCAAAGACATGACCGATGATGTGCTGCACATGATGGCTAAGTATAAAAATATATGCAATTATATTCATCTTCCTATTCAGTCAGGGAGTAATGCTATTCTAAAAAAAATGAATAGAAATCATACCGTAGAATGGTACCTTGAACGTATAAAAAGCATCGAAAAAATTATTCCAGATTGTGGAATATCTACCGATATTATAACAGGATTTTGCGACGAAACTGAAGAAGATCACCAAGAGACTTTAGACTTGTTTAAAAAAGTTAAATTTAACTTGGCTTATATGTATTATTATTCAGAAAGACCCAAAACACTTGCCGAAAGAAAATTTGAAGACAATGTTCCGCTAGAGGTGAAAAAACGAAGGTTAGCCGAAATTGTAGCCATTCATCGCCAGAATGCATTAGAAGTTAATGAAAGTAAAGTGGGGAAAACCTATGAAGTGTTGGTAGAAAGCGAACCTAAAAAAAATAAAGATCAGTTTGGAGGACGAACAACAGAAAACAATTACGTTGTGTTTCCTAAAAAGGGATTAAAAAAAGGCGATTATATCAATGTTAAAATAATAGATTGCTCTTCAGCAACATTAATAGGAGAGGTTGTTAAATAAAACTTAATTAAGTAAAAATGAATAGTAAAATTCAACAAGTTAAACAACGCTTTGGAATAATAGGAAATTCTGAAGGACTCAACAGGGCTTTAGACGTAGCGTTGCAAGTAGCTCCTACCGATATATCAGTCCTAATTACAGGAGAGAGTGGTGTAGGAAAAGAAATTATTCCTCAAATAATACATCATTATAGTGCTAGAAAACACAATGAATATATTGCAGTAAACTGTGGAGCAATACCTGAAGGAACTATTGATTCGGAGTTGTTTGGACACGAAAAAGGAGCGTTTACTGGTGCACAAGGAAGTAGAAAAGGATATTTTGAAGTTGCCGATGGAGGAACTATTTTTCTTGACGAGACAGGGGAGCTGCCATTGCAAACGCAAGTAAGGTTATTGAGGGTTTTAGAAACAGGGGAATTTATGAAAGTAGGTTCATCTAAGGTTATTAAAACCGATGTGCGAATTGTGGCTGCAACAAATGAAAATTTAGCACAAGCTATTAAAACAAATAAGTTTAGAGAAGATTTGTTTTATCGTTTAAGTACAGTGCCGATTACATTACCTCCGTTGAGAGAAAGAAAAGATGATATTTATTTACTGTTTAGAAAATTTGCTTCAACTTTTGCAGATAAATATAGAATGCCTACCATACGTTTAACTGATTCAGCAATTCCTGTATTGATGAATTATTCTTGGCCTGGAAATATTAGGCAATTGAGAAATTTAGCCGAACAAATCTCGGTTATAGAAAAAGAACGGTCAATTACCCCTGAGATTTTAACGAAATATTTACCTCAAAATACAAGTGTAAATTTACCAAGTGTTATCAATACTCAGAACTATCAAACAAAGTCTAGTTCCGAAGGAACAATGGATAACGATTTGATTTTTAAATTAATATTGGATTTAAAACAAGAATTAGCAGATACTAAAAAAGTTGTGGCTCAATTAATAAGCGGGAAAAGTAGTTTTGAACGACCTGTCGAAGAGGGGTTTGTCCAAACGACATATCCTCAAGAGGTTGTTCCTTCATCTACAACAGGTTTTGTTCATTCTAAGCCTACGAATGATAATGTTATTTACGAAGAAACTTATTATCAAGAACCGATTCAAGAACATGAGGAAATTGAGGAGTCCCTATCTTTGGAGGTTAGAGAAAAAGAGTTAATAATAAAAGCCTTAGAAAAGCATAAAGGGAAACGGAAATATGCTGCTAGAGAATTAGGGATATCAGAAAGAACTTTATATCGAAAAATTAAAGAATACGAAATAAAAAAATGAAGCAGTTAGTTTGTATAGGTTTTTTATTATTCTTATTGAAAAGTTGTGCTTTTCCTCAGTATTCATTTAAAGCTGGAGGTAAGGGAGGTGAAGAAATACCAGGGAAAACAATTCAAATTAATTATTTTGAAAATCGTTCGAATTTAGCGAGTGCGAATGCAAGTAATTATTTTACAGAAAGCCTAAAAGATTTAATGCAATCCCAAACAAAACTAACTTTAGTGTCAAGTAATGCCGATTGGGTTATAGAGGGGGAGATAAACACTTATAAAGTAGTGCCAATTAGTATTCAAGCGAGTTCTCAAAGTGCTGCCTTAAACCGATTTACGATGGGGGTTGTTGCCAGTTGTAAATATCTAAAACCTAATGGAGAAGATAGTCTTGTTATTGATAATAAGCAATTTACTTTTTATTCAGATTTTGAGAGTTCGTTAGATTTTGCAACACAAGAAGAGGCTTTACAAAAAGAAGTAGTAAGCCAAATTACACAAGCAATTTTTGATAATGCCTTTGGCGGAGAATGGTAAAAAAATGAGTTTTAATAAAGAAAATATAATTGCTTTTTTAAACGATGATTTAGCTTTGAAAAATGTTAATTCAGATTTGTTGCAGAATTTGGTGACTCAAAATCCATATAGTGGAGTTTTGCAATTGTTATATTGTAAACACCTACATTTAAACAATGCTGTAGAATTTGAAAGTCAATTAGAAAAATGTTCTTTGGTTGTAGCAGATCGAAAAAAAGTATATGAATTATTGTTTCAGCCTCAAGTTCAGAAACAAATTCAAGCACAAGAAACTTATTTTGAAGAAAAAGAATCAGAAATAAAAGAGGTAGTTACTTCCGAAGAAGATACAGCAATACAATTAGTAGAAGAAAAAGAAAGTATTGAGCTAGCTAAAAATAAAGCCTTAGAAAAAGAGAAAACACTTGACGAATTAGAAGAAAATATATTGGTAGAAGCTGTTAATTCGAGTATTCAGATAGATATTTCAAGTTATTCTAAGGAAAATAAAAAGAAAGAAATTAGTGATACGCCTAAATCTAACGATACCGTTGTAGAACCTGAAAAAGAAAGGTCGTTTGTCAATTGGTTTGAAAAACCTAAGGTACGTAAGGTCGTAAAGAAAGAGACAAAAAAATCAATTATTGATGATTTCCTAAAAACAACAGCTCATTCTCGAAAAAACAAGGTAAAGAAAAAAGAAGGTGTTTTTTCGTCAACCAATGTCGCAAAGCTAAGTTTAGTAGCAAACAATGGGTTTGTAACCGAAACTTTAGCTAATATTTATGCTAAACAAGGGCAAATAGAGAAGGCAATTGAAATTTATAAGCAGTTAAGTTTGAAAAATCCAGAAAAAAAGACTTTCTTTGCAAGTCGAATACGATTTTTAAAAGAAAAACAAAAATATAACAATTAAAAAACATGAATACTTTAATCGCAATCATAATAATTTTAGCAAGTATATTATTAATAGTAGTCGTAATGGTTCAAAACTCTAAAGGAGGAGGACTAGACCAAAGTTTTGGAGTAACGAACGAATTAGGAGGAGCTGCGCAATCGACAGAAACAATAGAGAAAGTAACGTGGTATTTAGCTGCTGGAATAGCATCTTTATGCTTGATGTCGGTTATGTTCTTGTCTAGAAGTAATAATGCTTCAGGAGCGAATGTTAAAACAGCAATAGAAAGTGGAGCTGCTAATACTCAAATGCCTACTCAAATTCCAGCTCAAAACCAAGGTGCAAAATAATAGAATAGATTTTAATAAAAAAAAGCGTCAATTATACAATTGTATAATTGACGCTTTTTTTTATATCTTTTTTATTTTACTTGACTATGAGTTTATTAAACAATATATTTGCCAAAAAAACAGTTTGTAAGTATTAATGAAGTACTCTTTTTTATATTTAATTTTTATTTTAGCTTCTGTTAATAGTTTTTCTCAAGGTTTTTTTGGTAGTAATGCTTGGCGAAACAATAGAGTTGAACTTACAGGAGGTTTAGGAGCTTCAAATTTTTTGGGAGATTTAGGAGGGCGAGATCGTGTGGCTTCTAAATTCTATTTAGATATGGAATTAGTAAAGACAAGGTATGTCGCTCAGTTTACCTATTTATATTACCTTCAAAGAACCATTGCTATACGTCCAAGTTTTCATCTTGCTAGAGTTTCAGGAGACGACGCTTTAACCCAGGAATACTTTCGTCACCATCGTAATTTGAATTTCAAGTCAAACTTATATGAATTTAGCGTAACTGGAGAATACCAGTTTATTAAAGAAAAACAAGGAAATCGTTATGGTATAAAAAGTCCAACAGGGAAAAAATTAGGAGTAAGAGCAAAAGGTATTGGAATGTACGTGACAGCTGGAATTGGGCTTACCTTTTTTAACCCTAAACGAATAGGTAGTAGTGCTTCGTTAAGAAAGATGGGGACAGAAGGACAAGGTTTGCCAGGAGGAGGTAAAAAATATAAGCCTGCTACAATAGTTATTCCTTTTGGTATCGGTTTTAGAAAAGCTTTAGGCCCTAATTCTGGATTGAAAATTGAATTTTCTCACCGCTATACTTTTACTGACTACATTGATGATGTAAGCACCAATTACTATGACAATGATGCAATAAAAGCAGCAAGAGGAGCTGCAGCTGCAGCTGCAGCTGACCCCCATATAATTGATGGGTTGGAAAATACAGGGGCAGGTTTACAGCGGGGAGATCCTAAAGATAAAGACAGCTATATGTTTTTAACAATTTCTTATTTTAAAAGGATTCCTACCATTCAAAAGCGAAAAAGAAGATAGACTTGTGACAAAAGTCACGAATCTTTATTGATAATTCGGTTTACCTTTGTTTTATCTTCAAAGCGAAAATCGATTTGGAGTCTAAAAAAAAGATGTTATGAAAAAGAATATAGGAAAAACAGATAAAACGATTAGATTGGTAATGGCAATAATTGCCGCAGGAATATATTTTGGAGGATTCCTTCCTTCCGTTTATGGACTAGTCTTGTTGGTTATAGCAATTGTTTTTGTCGTTACATCGGCGCTTAATTTTTGCCCTCTATACGCTATTTTTGGAATAAAAACGTGCCCAATAGAAGAGTAGTTTAGTTGTCTTGGGTTAGTTAGAAGATGTTATGGGCGGGATAGTATTGCTAATGTAGGTTTAAAGTTTTAACTCAAGTACTTAGTGTCTGGTCGAAAATACAGCAAAATCAAAAGTGTTTTTTATTACGATATTTTTATTTTTTTTCTTGTCGTCTGATACTAAGGTGTCTCCCAAAGAAATAAAACAAAAATATCTATTTCCGACCAGGCACTATTTAGAATTATGGTTAATATTAAATCGTTCATTTTTTATTAAGCTGAATCCTTTCCATGTAAATAAAACACCTACAAGTATAGAAAGGTAGTAAGGAGTAAAGATAGAACCTATATTTACATCGTATTTTAGGTTTAGAAACAACAATGTTAAGGCGGTAAAATTGTTTAAAAAATGTAAAATTATACTGTAAAAAATATTTTTAGTATAATAAAAAATATAACCATAAATAACACCTAATAAAAAACGGGGGAAAAAATCCATGAATTGAAAATGGATAAAGGCAAAAATAAAAGCGACAAATAAAATACTTGCCTGTTTATTTTTAAAAGTATTAATAAACAGGGGTTGAAGGACAGCTCTAAAAGTTAGTTCTTCACCTATTGCTGGTACAATTGCTATTATTAGAATGTTGATAGTGTAACTTTGCCAAGTTATTCCAATAAATTGTTTTATAAGCAGTTCGCTACTCTTTTGACTGTTGTAAATGTAGTCGCTAATGTATTGAGGCAAAATTTGAAAGTCAATTTTATGATTCAAGATAAGACTCCACTCTCCTAGTATTGATGTACCAATAAAAAAAAATGGGATAGCTAAAAATATAAACTGTCGTTGTTTTTTTATACCCCAAAATTGATGGATAGAAGTATTGAAAAAAAACAAGAAAATAAGAGAAGGAATAATGAAAGTACCTAAATGAGAAAAAATGGTAATAATTTTTAAGGCTCGTATAGAATTATTGTCAATCAAAACACTTTGATTAATAGATGAAATATCTATCCCTAAAGTTAACTTTATAAACTCTATTCCGACAAATGTAACTAGAATAGAACCACTAATAAGTAGTAAGATATAAATTAATAGCTTTTGAAAACCAGTTAATTCTTTAAAAATGTAGTTGTTCACAGATATAGTTTTATTTTTGATGAATAAAATTAAAATAGTTTGGCAAAGATAGGAAATATAGAGTTAGGAGACTTCCCTTTATTATTAGCTCCAATGGAAGATGTTAGTGATCCTCCTTTTAGGGCGTTGTGTAAAAAATATGGAGCAGATGTAATGTACACTGAGTTTATTTCGTCGGAAGGACTCATTCGAGATGCTGTAAAAAGTGTTCAAAAATTAGATATATTTGAATACGAAAGACCGATAGGAATTCAAATTTTCGGAAACAATATTGAGTCTATGAAGCTATCTGCTGAGATATGCGAACAGGCTAATCCCGATATTATAGATATAAATTACGGGTGTCCTGTAAAAAAAGTTGCAGGAAAAGGAGCGGGAGCTGGAATTTTACAAGATATTCCTAAAATGGTAGAAATGACTAAAGAAATTGTAAAATCTACCAATTTACCTGTAACCGTAAAAACTCGTTTGGGTTGGAACAATGAATCAAAGCATATAGTTGAAGTTGCAGAACGTTTACAAGATGTTGGTATTCAGGGATTGTCAATACATGGACGAACTAGAGCTCAGATGTATAAAGGCGAAGCCGATTGGTCTTTGATAGGAGAAGTGAAAAATAATCAACGTATGCACATTCCTATTTTTGGTAATGGAGATATTAATACGCCTCAAAAAGCAGTCGAATACAAAGATCGATATGGCGTTGACGGAATTATGATTGGAAGAGCAGCAATAGGTTCTCCTTGGTTTTTTAAAGAAGTTAAGTATTATAAAGAGTTTGGAGAGGAGATGCCTCCGTTGTCACTTGCTGAAAAAGTAGCTGTAGTTAAAGAACATTTAGCATTTTCAGTTAAATGGAAAGGTGATCGTCTGGGAATTGTTGAAATGAGAAGGCATTATGCCAATTATTTTAAAGGAATAGAAAATTTTAAGCCTATTAGAATGAAGTTGGTAACACTCGATACAGAACAAGAGTTAATGGATGTTTTGAATAATATAAAATAGTATGCTATATCTATTTTAAATCGTACAAAAAAATGAAAGTATATACAAAAACAGGAGATAAAGGCGAAACGTCTTTATTTGGAGGGAAAAGAGTTTTAAAATCTAACGTAAGAATTGAAGCTTACGGAACCAGCGACGAATTAAACGCATGGATAGGTTTGATTAGAAGTCAAGAGATTAAAAATTATCATATAAAAACATTAGTAGAAATTCAAGATAGAATTTTCACGTTAGGAGCACAGTTGGCGGCTGATCCAGATAAGCCAAAGTTAAAATTACCCAAAATAGCGGAGGAAGATATTGTTTACTTAGAACAGGAAATGGATAAAATGGACACTCATTTACCTCCTATGACCAAGTTTACTTTACCTGGGGGAAATGATGTAGTATCCTATTGTCACATAGCAAGAACTGTTTGTCGTCGTTGCGAAAGGCTAATTATAGAGTTAACTCAGACTGCTGAAGTAGATGATTTAGTAATAAAATATGTAAATCGTCTTTCCGATTATTTGTTTGTATTATCAAGAATGCTTACTGTTGAATTAAATGCAAAAGAAGAGTTTTGGGAGGCGAGAAAATAATGCTTTTTTAGGTGAAAATATTGAATGTCAATAAAATGGTTTGAAGTTTGATACTTGGTGTAGTATATAGCGAACATATTTATTTGTGAAAATTAATAATCTTTCTTTTGGATAAATGTTTATATTCACAATTTAATTAATAGAATTATGATAAAATTTATAATAACAGTACTTTTAGTTGCTTTCTCATTCACTTTTGTAGCACAAGAGACAAAAGAATTAACAAAAAAAGAATTG
>CAMZKF010000033.1 GCA_947311095.1 uncultured Flavobacteriales bacterium | reverse complement strand
CAACCTAAGCTCTTTTTATCAAGAACAAGAAAATAAAAGACCAGCTATTTTAGAAATTTTCACCCCCAAAGAAGACAATGCAGAAATTCTAAAACAATATTTTAAAAATCTTTTCTAGCCCAACTTACCTTCTATTCCTAATTAAAACACCCCTTAAATAAGCGTTCACTTGGGCGTGCCTTTTTTTTTATAAAAAAAGGCACGCTATCCGTACTCGCTTTTTTTGTAAAAAAACAAAAAAGAGCTCAAACAAAACTCCTATCCTTCACGCAAACATTCTAACTCTATTATTTGAAATGCTTATCCACTTGTTTCCCCTCCCTAATAAAAACACTACTTCCTATAAATCCAACGAGCGGGGTCTTGGCTTTTCATACCCGCTGAAGAAATATACCAGACTTCAAAGTGAAGTTCGGAAACTGCTCCAGAAGGGCTAGGTAATATTTTTCCTATCTTTTGTTTTATAGAAATTACATCTCCCTTTTTCACATCTATTGATTCTAGGTTAGAATAAACGGTACGGTAGTTTCCATGGCTAACCATAACCACTTTTCCAGCTCCAGGAATCACAAAAACACTAGAAACTTTACCCCCAAAAACAGCTCTAGCACTAGCTCCCTTGGAAGTTGTAATGTCTATTCCGTTGTTGTTTACATAAGTTCCTTTCACCGAACTATGTTCTTGTTTTCCGTATTTTCCTGTCATCACCCCCTTAAATACAGGCCAAGGAAGTTTTCCTTTGTTGGCAGTAAATGTTTTAGACAATGCTGTTGTTTCTGGCGTGGTAACAAAGCCTTTTGTTTTGTTTCTTTTGGCTTCAGCCAATATTTCTTTTTCTATGGCTTTCTTTATAGCGTTTGCTATTCTTTTTTTCTTTTTTTCTTGATCTTGGAGTTTTTGTTTCAGCTCATCTTCATTGCTATGAAGTTTTTTTAAAGAGGCTTGTTGTTCTGATTTATCTTTTAAAAAGCTGTTTTTTTCTTTTTCTTGAATCAATGCTAAATCCCCTTTTTCTATTTTTATTAATTCTATTTCTTTAGCTTTTTCACTTAATGTTCGCTGAGTTTCTTTTATTCGCTTGACTTGTTCTTGTCTATAATTGGTGTATTGTTGAATATACTTTAATCGATGATAAGCTTCGGTATATGATTTTGCTGAAAAAATATAGAGTAATTTATAATCTTCGTCTCTATTCTTAAAAGCATAGCGAAGCATTTTAGCATATTCTTCTTTTAGTTCCTTTAGTTGATTGCCCAGCAATTGAATTTCTTTTTGACTATTCATCAAATCATTATCCAATTTTTTCATTTGATAATTAATATTATCCATCAATGATTCTCGATAGGCAATTTGATGATTTATAATGGCCAATTCTGCCATTGTCAATTGTTCGGTCTTTCTAGTTTGTTGAATTAAACTTTTTGTTTCTTCAATTTTCTTTTTTAATGCTGTTTCTTGACGTTTCAAATTCTTACTTCCTCTTTGAGCTAACAAAAAAGGTGTAATTCCTAAAAAGAGTATGAAAAGAAAAGACTTCATTTATTATTCAAAAATCATTGGTTGATAAGAATCCGTAACTCTAAAAGGCATGGTCTGTTTTTTATTGATAATAACCTTAGTGTATTTCAAAGAAAGTAAGGCAGTGTCTTTAGGGGTAATCATTTCTATAGAACTAGAATAAGGGTATAATCCTCCATTTTCTATTTCTTTCCAATCACTATATTTAACTGTTAAACTCGAATGACTAGAAAGCAAATCAACTCTTACTTTTGCACATTTATAATTTGTAGGATCTATCCAACAGCGGTATAAAATTTCTTTATGTCTATTCTTATCTTTGTTCAATATTTTATTCATTCTTTTTATTCTTTGTGAACTTAGAATATAAAAGCCATCTTCAATTCCAGATTTGTATTTTGTTTCGTAATCAAATCCGATTGCATTTCCAGCAAAAAAATCTTCGAGTAGTGAGTAGTCAACTTCTGTGTTTAGGAATTTATTTACGGTATTGAAGTTATCTAAATAATATTCTTTCCCTCCTATTTTCTTCAATACTTTTATAGAGTCGTTAGAGGCTATGGCAGTCATTATTTGAATACCTTTAGACAAATTAATCCAGCTTGCACTATCTTTTCTTATTCTTAAATTAGCTTTGACACTATTTTTTTCATTTTTGTAATTAATTTTAGCAGCAGCTTTGGAACGTATCCATTGGTAATCAAAATTATTGTTAGCTAGCGAATCAACAAGAACCTTCCAATTTGTTCGTTTTAAACGTTCTCCTTCTGCTGTTTTCTTTTTGTTTCCACATGAAACAAGCGTACTAAAGAAAAGGGTTAGGTATAGAATGTATTTTAAAATGCTCACTTTTGTTTTTTTATCTTTTTATTGCGAAGATAATGAAAGTAAATGAATCGGCATTATATTTATTATACTCAATGCGAATGGTTTTTATCCGTTTTACCTGTATTTTCATTTCGGTTGCTCTGAAAATTTCAATAATTTGTTTTTTAATGCTTATTAATGAATAAAAATAAGTGGAAAAAGATTAGAGATACCCTTAACTTAATAACATTGAACGAGTTCCATACGCTTGGTGACGTAAGAGGGCTGACGGTTATTCGACCGTTAGCCCTCTACTCGATTATCTGTTTTTTTTATTCTTTTTTATCGCATTTATACATCTTTTCTAACGATTAACATGGAAAACCGAAGGGTTTGAGTTTGGTAGTTCGTTTTTTTATTCCTTCTAGCCAAATGTAAACATTTTGTATTGAAATTTTATTTTTTTTATAGCTAAATTTTACATTTGGCGGTCTTTAGTTAATCTCTGTTCTTTCTAAAACAAAAGAACTCCCTATGAACTATATATAGTGTTGTAAACTGTTATTTTACTATTGTACTTGTATTTATATTAGCCCGAAAAATTCATTCAAACTAGATAAAATTCGATGTAAAATGCTTATCTTTAAAGTGTTAAATAAAAAAAAGTACCATTTTAAAACCACCCAATTTT
>CAMZKF010000032.1 GCA_947311095.1 uncultured Flavobacteriales bacterium | reverse complement strand
TTTAAAGTGTTGTCCGAATTTACCATTGAAATAGGTTGTTTTAAAGTGTCTTGGTTAGCAAAATAATCTAAACTTGAAGAATAACCGAAATAGACATAATCAGTTTCTGTCGTAACGCAAAACAAATATCTTTGACCATTTTCTAAAGCAAAAGCATCATTAAAATCTACATATATGTTTTCTCCTTGTAAATCTTGAGTGTAATCGTAATCACCAGTAGAAATAGAGGTTAAATTACTTACTGCTGCATCTGAAATCCCTGTAAAGACATCTTCCCATTTAAAAGCTTCAATTTGAACGAATTCATCAACTAAATCAACAGTAGTGTCATTAGCGTCAAATGTGGTAGCAGAAAAAGTAAGTCCTCTTACTCCAATTCTACTAGCATTATCGTTTCTGTAATTGATGCACATTCCAAAAGACGTAGCTCCTGTTGGTCTATAATAAGATTCTCCAACAGGTTCAAATGTTACAGAATCGATTATTCCATAAGAAATTTGTTCTTCATTCATTACAAATCCAGAAACAACAGAATTATCAGCAGTAGAATTGTCGGTAGAATCGGAAGAAATAGTATAAGTTAGACCATAATATCCATTGTCGTATGTAGATTGAGAATAATCAGGTAAAGACATGTAAATACTATCTCCTGGTACAATTGAATCAGTGGTAACGTTATTCGAATATTTTGTACTACCATTAAAAGTTACATTGGCATTTAATACGACATTGTATTGAACATTAACCCCGTAGTTAAAAATCCAAGCACCCATTTCTGTTGAAAAATCAGACGCATTTTGAGATAAAGCTTGAATGTTACCATAAGTTATAGGTCGTCTGATGTCTTTTTGGTAAAATGAAATGTCATTTTGGAAACGACCAATTTTATTACCGATAAAAACAACAACATCATCAGTTAAAACAGCATTAGCTAGCATTGCTCCTGTAATATCAGAAACCATAACAGTTGGAATGGTAACTTGAGCACCAAAAGTTCCTCCAGCCATTCCTACTGGAGCTCCGGGTATGTTGTTTATAATAATAACACCTACTGCACCTGCATCTTGAGCATTTTTAGCTTTTTTTCCAAATTCACAGTTTCCTCTATATATAACAGCTATTTTTCCGTTTACATCTGCACCATTTCCATTTGCTAAAGAATTACATCCCAAAGAATCTCCCATACTAGCGTCAACAGCAAATATTATAGTATCCACAATTGAGTTTGCGGGTATTGTTAAGTCCGATACCCCCCAAGAGCCTGGTGTTGCATAATTCATCTCGTATCCTCCAGCAATAGACGCAGGAGCATCGACATTAAATACAGTTTGAGCACTAGCCAATATAGCTAAAGAACTCATACCTAGTAATAGTAATATTTTTTTCATATCATTTATTTTTTTATAATTAAGAAACAAATTTAATGAAACAAGCTGTAATAAGCAAGAAAAATATCAAATCACTTTTAAATATTAAAACTTAAATCTTGTAGTTTTGCGCCTTACAGTCTAAATATTCAATCCTCAAATAAACTAGGAATTATTTTTAATGTATTGGTTGAACAAGTAAAGTAAGCTTCCTGCTCGCCAAGTCATCCACGCTAGAAAAGAAAACCAAATTCCAATTAACTGAAAGTTAAAGAAATCAAATAGGTAAAGTAGAGGAATAAAAACTAAAAATGTTCCAATTAACAATACGTTTCTAAGTGTTTTAGCTTCGCCAAGTCCTTTGAAAATGCCATCGAGCGAATAGGCAATGGAATTGATAGGTTGAGCAATAATGATGACCCAAAAGAAGGTAAGGAAAATAGGAGCGGTAGCTTCATTGAAATAAAGACCAGTTATTATTTTGGTAGTTAAAACATAAATAATAGAGAGTCCAAGTGCAACAAAAAAATTGATTTTGATTAAGAATTTTGTTAATTCAGATAGTTTTTTAATGTCTTTTTCTCCCAATAATTTTCCTGCAATAGCATTTCCTGCATTGGAATAACCGTCGATAAAAAAAGAAGAAAATAGCCAAATGTTTATTCCAACAGCGTAGGTCGATAAAGCTATTTTTCCATAGTTGTTGGCAAACCTTAGTGCTAAAATAAATGTTGCATTTAATGCAAGTGTCCGTATTAGCATATTCGCCGTCATCTTTAATGTCTCTTTTAATTCAGGATTTAACTTTAGCGTTGGGTTTAAGTTGAAAGGTGTTTTTTTTATTAAATAATAAATTGACATTAAAAACATAATGATTTGAGCAATTAAACTCGCATAAGCTGCGCCTTTTACACCGAGAGCAGGTATTGCTCCATATCCATGGACAAGTACTAAGTCTAACAAAAGGTTAATGATTCCGCCTGTTAAACTAATCTTCATAGCCCATGAGGTATTTTGATACCCCCTAAATACCCCAAATACCCCCGCAATAAATAAGGATATAGGCAGTCCTATGGCTCTTATTTTGTAATAGTCTAACGAAAATTGAAGGGTTAAATTATTTGTGTTGTGAAATAGGAATGTTGAAATAGGTTGGTAAAAAATAACCGTTATAACCCAAAAAAACAAGCCTAATAATAGGCTTAAATACAAAGATTGAGGAACTAATGTTTTTATTAAAGAGAGTTTTTTCATACCTAAAAACTTGCCTACTTGAGCTGAAATAGCTGTTCTAACTTGAGCCAATCCCCACACTAAAGTTGATATGAGTCCGACAGCTAAGCCAACACCTCCTTGTGCTTCTGTTGCATTGTGTGCTATTTTTCCTATAATTGCTAAATCGACTAAGCCTAATACTGGTTCGGTTATGTTGTATATTATTGCAGGTATTGCAAGTTTATTGATATCCGTTATTGAAATTTTATTTTTCATAAAAAGAGTTAAAACTATTTGCTAATAAGTTGACTTCTTCAAAAGAGTTAAAACTATGAAAACAAATTCGAATACATTCTTTGCCTTTTGGTACAGTGGGAGATAAAATAGGACGAACATCTAAACCTTTGTTTTGTATGTGTTGTGCTATTTTTTTTGTTTTATAATTATCGCCTAAGGTTACTGCTATTATTGCTCCATATTTCCCTGTTGTAATTTCAAATTCACTAGCTATTTGATTTATAAAATATTGTTTCAATTCGAATATAAGTTTTCTTTCAGTATAAAATGCTATGTTTTTATAGAGTTGTTTTGTTGTCTCAATGGTGCTGGAGGAGGGGGCGGTAGTATAAATAAAAGGGCGACAGAAATTAATCAAATAATTTCTAAGTTCAAAGCTTCCTAAAATAATCGCTCCATGAAAGCCTAATGATTTTCCGAAGGTTATAATTGTAGCAAAAACGTCTTTTTCTAGTTTTAGTTTAGCAACCAATCCTTCTCCTTTTTTACCAATCAAACCAAAACTATGTGCTTCATCTACAATTAAATAAGCGTTATGTTTTTTACAAATTTCATTTATTTTAATGAGGTCTGGAGAATCTCCTGTCATCGAATAGACCGATTCTATTGCAACATAGACATTGGTGTCAAATTTGTTTAATAATTTTTCTAAGGCTGTAACTGAATTGTGAGCAAAAGAATAAGCTTTAGCATTCGAAAGCCTGACTCCATCTCTTATACTAGCATGGATATATTCGTCGTATAAAATAACGTCTCCTCGTTGGGGTATTGTAGCAAATAATCCTAAATTAGCAGTGTATCCACTATTAAAAATTAAGCCACTAGTGGCATTGTGAAAATTAGCAATATTTTGTTCTAAATTTTCTATTTGTTGAGTGTTTCCAGATAAAAGACGAGAGCCAGTAGCTCCTATTGAATATTTGTTTAAAGGAATGGAACGAGTAGAAAAACCTAAGTAATCGTTCGAACTAAAATCGATTAATTGAGTTTTGGGTTTTAATTCTCGCAACGAATTGTCGGTTAATCGTTTATTGAGTTGGTGGATTAATTTTTTTGGAAATATCATTACAAAATAATTTTAAGCAAAACTTTCATTTATCCCCAATCCAAACAATGCAAAATCGTATTTTACAGGGTCATTTGAGTCTAGTTTTCTCAATTCATGGTCTAATTCTGATAAAGCTTTCCAATCATTTTGTTTTCTTTTTAGAAGGTGTAAAGAACGGGCTACATTTCCAGAATGAACGTCTAAAGGACATGATAGAATAGAAGGGGAAGTCGTATTCCAAATTCCAAAATCTACACCTTTATTGTCATTTCTTACCATCCATCTCAAAAACATATTGATGCGTTTTGATGCTGAACCTTTTGCAGGGTTTGATACGTGCTTAAAGGTTCTAAATTTTGGATTCTTATTTAATTCAAAAAAAACATTCCTAAAGCCTACAATAGCTTCTTTTACCGATTTAGATTCAGGAACTAAAAATTCAGAAAACACATTTTCTAAAGAACCATATTGCGTATAACAATGTTTTAAAGCGCTTATAAAATAGGCTAAATCGTCAGCGTTAAATGTTCGGTGCTTAAACGATTCTATAAATTTAAAATCGCTTTGGTGTTTGTAATTTGTTATAAATTCAAATGGTTGATAGTCCATCATTTCGATTAATTTATTTCCATTTTTCACAATCATTTCTCGTTTTCCCCAAGCTATGGTAGCCGTTATAAAGCCACTTATTTCAATGTCTTCTTTTTCATGAAATTGATGAGGAATAGAAATTGGGTCTTTTTCAATAAAAGAAAGGTTGTTATATTGGTCAACTTTTTGGTCTAAGAAATCTTTAAGTTCTGTATTTAGCAAGGTCATTATTCGTTTTTTGAATGGTAAAAATGGTTGAAAGCTATTTTAAAAGCAAGCCAAGCTCCGATAGCTGTTACTATAATATCGAACGCAACAAACCAAATTGGCTGAAAAGGGAATATGATTACATTTGTAATACTTGCTAAGAAAACCAAACCTCCAACCAATAAAGCCAGTACGCCGTTGGTATTGCTAATAAAACTAGTTGTTAAACTTCCTGTAAATGCACTAAAAAAATGAGCAGTAGTAATAAAAAGAAAAGCAGAATAAGGTAAATTTTTTACATAGAATTTCATTGCTTCTACATTTGAATAATCTAAATTTTTGGGGATAGGATAAAAGGAATTTCCTATTTCTTCAATACCTACGAGTAGCAATAACGCTACTAGAATACCACTAAATATAGCTATTGTTTTTTTTAACATTTTGAGTTTAAAAAATTAAGATAAGGTTAAATTATTTTAAATAAACACTAAATTTATTGTCACTTGTTTCAACAACGTAAATATGTTCTTTTAATGTAGTAGAAAGTGTTAATCCCACAAAATCGGCTCTAATT
>CAMZKF010000031.1 GCA_947311095.1 uncultured Flavobacteriales bacterium | reverse complement strand
GGACTTTCAAATTAATCGATTTTAAAACCTTTGGTATAAACAGCCTTATTCCTCTTTTATTCTTTTTGATTATTTTATGTAAATGTAATACTTTGCAAACTTAGGTTGGTATAAAAGGGAAGGCTAGCTTGAAGACACAGAGCATTGAGAAAATTATGAATACTTTTTTTCATCTTGGCTAAACGTGAATAAGCATTCGAATTATGTAAAAAAAAGCTCAAAAACAGTCGGTTTTATACAAAATCACCCTTTAGGGTGAAGGAAAAAGCGAGGTTTCTACCGACCTTTATATCGTATTAATAAATAAAACGATATAACATGAAAAGAATAATTCCAATACTTTATTTTGTCTTAATGGGCATATTTGTCAAAGCACAAGATACTCAATTAAAGCGGTATGAATTAAAATCTGGAATAGTAGAATACACCACTTCTATTTCTGGTAAAATAATGGGAACAACTACCACGGGAAATGGTACAGAAAAACTTTATTTTAAAAATTGGGGAGCAATCGAATTGCTAGAAGAAGAATCGATAAAAACCTCACAAACAAAGTTTTTTGGAAAAGAAACAACTAAAACAAGTAATGTTCATAATCTATCTAAGTTGGATAATGGCACGAGTTATAGTGTAGATTTTAAAAACAAAAAAATAATAAAACGAGAAGATGTGGCAATGAGTGCTGTAAAATCATATCGAAATGGAGATGCTCATCAAACAGGAAAAGAAATGCTTGAAGCCATGGGAGGAGAAAAAATAGGGGAAGAAAAAGTATTGGGATACAATTGTGAAATATGGACGGCAATGGGAACTAAAATTTGGATTTACAAAGGAATACCTCTTAAAACAGAGTCTGATATAGTAGGAATGAAAACAATTAAAGTTGCAACCAAAGCAAAGTTTAATATAGCGGTTTCCTCATCTTATTTTCAATTACCAAATTATCCCATCACAACAATTAACGATATGATGGAAGGAGGTCGTGCATCGCAACCAAATGATCTCAATTCGGAAACAGAAGAAAACAATGAAGAACCTTCAAAAGCAGACTTGGAACATTTAAAAAACATGAGCTTTGAAGAGTATAAAGAAATGTCAAAAAAAGATCCAGAATCGAGAAATAAAACCGATGAAGAATTAAGGGAAGAGTATAGCTTAATGAAGTTTATGCTTAAAATGTCAAATAAATAATAATTAAAAACAAAACGTTATGAAAACAACCATTAAATTAATCGCAACATTTGTACTTTTAGCCTTATTTAAAATAAGTATAGCACAAATACCACAAGGAATCAATTATCAAGCAACCATTAGAGATGCATCAGGTAATCTAATGCAAAACCAATCGGTAGATTTTATTTTTAGCTTGAGAGAATCAACAGCTTCAGGAACCGTAGTTTATTCCGAAACACAAACATTAACGACCAACAATTACGGAGGCGTAGCAGCTGTAATTGGGCAAGGAACACCAACCTTAGGATCTTTCTCTTCTTTAAGTTGGCAAAACAAACACTTTTTAAATGTAAATGCCGATGGCAATGATTTAGGAACGTCTCAATTTCAAAGCGTGCCTTATGCTTTGTATGCCAATGAAGCGGATTACGCACACGATGCAACCGATGCTGAATATGCCGATGTAGCGGGCGAAATATCCAATCCTGTTTGGAAAAAGAAACAGAGCAATGGTAGTGTTTTTATAACAGAAACTCCCGTAATAATAGGAGATTCGATGTTAGATGCTCAAAACTTAACAGTTTCGATACCAAAGCTAACCTTTCAACCTGAGCTAGTTGATTTAAAAGTTGACTCGTTATCTTCTAATAGAGATGTTTTAAATATCTATGTAGGGAATAATTCGGTTGATAATGGTCAGTTTATAGAGTGTAACAAAGGATCCTCTACTAATTTTAAAGTCAATGTTGATGGATCTGTAGAAACAAAGTCTCGTATGAAAATAGATGGAGAGTTGAACAATGCTACTACGGGAACAGCTAATCTTATTCCGATTGCTTATGGATTGATAGGTTATTCAGGAGGGGTATTCAGTTCAGCTTCAACAAGTAATGTAAGTTGTGTAAAAACAGCGATAGGAGTATATGAAATAACCATAGCTAATGAAAATTTAACTTCAACGAATTGTATTGCAATAACAACGATTACTGGACTAAGTCCTGCTATGGCAATAGAAAGTATATCAGCAGGTAAATTAATTGTACATACTTGGCATTCAGATGGAAATGCGACATCTAGAGGTTTTCAGTTTGTAGTTTATAAAAAATAAAGCTTATGAAAAAAATACTCACTAGTTTATTGGCAATAGCAGCTATAACCATAAACGCACAAAGCATAGAAAAACAAGTCATAGGTAGCAGTGGAGGTACTTTTTCAAATGCTACATTAGAAATTACTAGCACCACAGGTGAATCTACAATAGAAACCTTTGTTTCGGGAACAATTATACTCACACAAGGTTATCAACAAGCCGAAGTTGTTACAACATCTATTGAAGAATTGGAAATTACAGCTAATTACAAATTGTATCCCAATCCTACTGTAGGAAATGCAACACTAGAGCTTGAAACTCAAAATGCAGACACGCAAGTTTCGATTCTTATTTACTCTATAGATGGAAAACAAATATATAGTAAAAGTGTGGGGCTTTTATCTGGAGTGAAATCAATTGTTTCTTTTGATTTGTCTAATCAAGCAAACGGAGTGTATTATATTAATATTCTAAATTCAAAATCAGAACTTTCAGAAGTAATACAATTGGTTAAACATTAACAAGAATAAAGGCGTTCGAGCGGGCTGTCCGTTTGTAGTTTATGTAACCTAAAAAAGAAAAACTTTAGCCCAAAAGGAGCTTCTATGGTCGCTCTTTTAGGCTAAGTTTTTCTAATTTTTATGTTACAAAAAGCTATCACTCTCATCCCTAACGCAAAAAAAATAAAAACAATGAAACTTTTTACAACAAGTATCGCAATATTATTTCTAGCAGGGAATAATATCGCTCAAAATTATAATTTTTCAAAAATAACAAGCAATACTATCGATAGTGTTGGAGTTAATTCTATTTGTTTTTTTGATGCTGATAACGACGGAGATGTCGATTATATTCAAGCAGGAGAAGGTTATTCCTATAATTTTAAAACGACATTATATTTCAATAATGGAAATGGAATTTTTACGCCAAGTACCGATACCTTATTTCCTAAGTTTAATAGAGGAGATATAAAGTTTGCCGATGTAAATAATGACAATTACAACGATTTACTCATTATTGGTTTTGACGATTCGTATCAAAAATTAGCCAATCTATATCTTAACGATGGAACAGGTCATTTTCAATTAAGTACAACCACTTCCTTTTTTCCCGTGCATCAAGGAGCTGTCGCATTTGCTGATTTCAACAACGATAATTCTCAAGACGTAATTATATCGGGGAACGACACTTTGGGAAATCCCAATACCAATCTTTATTTGAATAATGGGTTGGGGATTTTTACACGTTTATATTCTTCAATTATAGATAGTGTACATTACAGTTCTGTAGATGTAGCCGATGTAGAAAATGATGGTGATATCGATATTGTTGTAAGTGGACTCAACACACAGGGTAATATTATTACCAAACTTTTTCTTAACGATGGGTTGGCGAATTTTACACTAGATAATGCTACTAATTTGGATGGAGCTCATTTCGGAACGGTAAAATTTGCCGATTTAAACAACGATAATCATATCGATTTATTGGTCTCTGGCGATAACGACGGTATAGGAAATATTGTAACCGATATCTATTCCAACGATGGAAGTGGTAACTTTAGCTTGGAAGCAAGCACAGGTTTGATTGGGGCTAAATTCAATACGGTTTCGATAGCCGATTTAAACGGGGACGATTTACCTGAAATATTTATAGGAGGAGATACAACATTAAATGGAGATCGAGCTAATATACTTTATAATAATATGGGAAATTTTAATTTTACAATTAATACACAGCCTATTACAAGTGCTAACTTTTCGAGTCACACTTATTATTTTGTCGATATTGATAATGATTCGGATAATGATTTATATTGTAATCAAATGGACAATAATTACAGCTTTTCGAGCTATTTTTACAGAAATAATCGAATTACTTTAGGGATAGATGAAATTAAAAAAGAAATAAAAATTTATCCTAATCCAACAACGGGGAAGTCAATTTTAGATATTTCCTTAGAAGATAATGTACAATTATCTATATATGCGTCTAATGGTCGTTTAATTACTCGAAAAATAATCAGTTCAACAAGTGGTTATTATTCGTTGGATTTGACCAGCCAACCACAAGGTATTTATTACATTAACTTATCTAATGCTAACATTAATTTAAAAACAATAGTTATTAAACAGTAAAACAATGTAGTTGATTTATTCGAAATATATAGATGCTTTTGTTATGAAAAGCTAATATATTTTGATATGATTTTTTTAGTTTAGAATTAGTATCCAGTATTTTTAACGTTTTCTACATCGCATTAGAGATAGACTGAAACTTAATTATATTTTGAGTTTTTAACCTCATAATTGGAAATACTCAAAATTGGGCTACAATTTCTTTTACTAAAAAAAGCTGAGCTTCCCAATTCTATTGATAGTCCATATAAGAACAAACGAAAATGTATAATATATTTTCAAAAGAAATTGACATTATAAACTAAAAAAGAAAGCGTATGAAAAAAAAGACAATTATTTTAGCAATGGTGCTCTTTGTAGCCGTAATAAGCACAAAAGCCCAAGAGTCCGTCCCCGCCACAGGCGGAGAAGCAAGCGGTAGTAG
>CAMZKF010000030.1 GCA_947311095.1 uncultured Flavobacteriales bacterium | reverse complement strand
AGGAGAAAAATACTCAGCAACAAGTATATTAAGAATATTAGATAGAGCAAGAAAAAAAGCAAAACTATGTCGTAACATGTGAGGTGTTACGTTTTGTACTATTTTTGCTTTTTTTCTTGCTCTATCTAATATTCTTAATATACTTGTTGCTGAGTATTTTTCTCCTTGGGGACTTTCAAATAAGTATTTCCTTGGTTTCCATGCTTTGTAATATGTTCTCAAATCTTCCAATACGCATTGACTCAAAATTGTTATTCTGTCTTTATTCCTTTTTGCGTTTTTTATCTTTATAATCATTCGTTTGCTATCTATATCCTCTATTTTTAAATTTAATAATTCACTTCGTCGCAAACCCGCTGAATAGAGTAGCGATAATATACATTTATGCTTAATATTATTTGTGTTTTTAATTATGCTTTCAACTTCTTCTAAGCTTATTACCTTAGGTAACTTTTGCTGTTTTCGAGGCCTTTCAATGCTATAAAAACGATTGGGCATTTCCAATACTATTTCATAATAAAACTTTATACTATTAATCATCTGATTGATGTAAGAATTAGATTTGTTTTGAAGAACTAAAGACTGTAAATATTGCCTAATCATGTTTTCGTCTATCTCTTTTAATGGCACGTTTTTATAGTGATTTATAAATGTTTCAAACATTGTTATATATACTTTTGAGGTATTTAACGCATAGTGTTTTAATTCTAATTTTTGAAAAAAAGATTCTGGACATTTCCTAAAACTATTGGGCATTTCTCTGTTTCTAAAACCATCAACACTTTTAGGGCTTTCTCCTTTAGATCTTGTTTTGTTATTGTAAAAATTCCCTGCATTTACCCACGCTATACCTCTAAAACTACTATAAATAAGATTCAGATTTATTGGATTGTTCTCCAAATATGCCATCCCAAATTTTTTGCTCCATTTTATACCTGGCAACCCTTTTACAACAGTTTGTATCAACTTATTGGGGTAAAATTGCATCCCAATTTGCCTTTTCCCATTTATTAATAAATGCTTCAAAATTATAGTTCTGTGCCTTTTGTTCATCATGTTGGTAAAACTAGCCTGAAATTTTGAAGATAAATTAAATAGCCGTATATTTATACGTTTAAATATACGTATAAATTAAATTCTACCAATAATGAGAAAATGTTTAGCTTGTAAAGAAAAAATAGAAGGAAGGTCAGATAAAATATTTTGTTCTACCTATTGTAAGTCTAATTATCATTATGAAAAAAATAAAGATAAAGAAGCTTCTCTTTATGAGAAAATAGATCGCCAATTAAAATTAAATAGGAGACTACTTTCTCATTTTAATAAATCAGGAAAATCATTTGTTAGAAAAGAAAAGCTAATTGAAGCTGGATTTAATCCAAAATACTTTACCCATTATTGGAAAAACAAAAAAGGAGAGGTCTATTTATTTTGTTATGAATATGGATTTATCCAAAAACTTAATAATGGAAAGCAAAAATATATACTCGTAAAATGGCAAAGCTATATGAACGCTCCATCAAAAAAAGATTGAGACCGAACTAACTTTAAGACTAAACAGCCTCATTAATTATTTTTTTTCTAATACCAATGTAATTTTATTAAAATCAGCTGCTCCATTCATAACTCTTCTATAATCATTAAAATATTTTTTATCTAAACGGATAAAATTATAATACTCATCGGCGGTAATTGTTAATGTATTTTTATCTAAAATATAGCTCGATTGAAATTTCATTATTTCATTGCCTTCTAATTCAAAGTTTTCATCAATATTAATATCTGATAAGTTTTTTATCTCGTATCCTTCTGGAATATTGACTGTAATAACTCTATGATAATCTTTTCTATAATATTCTTCTATCGGCTGTTTTCTTTCTTTTTCTTCATACATTTCGTGTTGAGGACCTATAAATTCACCTACTTTTAATAAGTAATTTTCTCCTGCTTTTTCTACAAAAGAAGTAGCTTCTGCATTTGCGACAACCCTAAGTGGAGCTTTTCCAAAAAAGTCAGCATCGTCATTGTAAATTACCTTGTCTATAATCTTTATATCTTCGTGTATAAAAGTTATTAATTCATCAATTGCTTTGTCTTTATCTTTCAATATATTCATATAAGGTTGAAGCCCTTTGATGTAATAACCTCCAGAACTTCTATCTATTTTTAATATCGTTTTTGTTAAATCTTCTGAATCAAAAGATACATCAACTAAAAGTATGTCAAAATTCTTTTTATAATCTACTTTTCCTATGTATTTAATTTTTCCAACACCACTCACAAAATTTCCTACCTTAACTTCTTTTATAAATAATCCGTAACATTCTGTAAGGTCTGGGCTAGGAAAACCAATTCGGCTTGAATTATCGTCAGGAGTTAAATATGCGTCTATTTTTGGAAAATAAAATAAATAATCATTTAAATAATTGTTTGCTTCAAATTCTTGGTCGAATTTCATATCAAATCGGTTGGTTGTTAACACCAATTCATGTTTAATATCGGCTAGTTTAAACATTTCTATATAGAGTTTTATAATACCTCGTGTATTTCCTATTTTTTGATCTAAAACGGTAGTCAAATCCGATAATTGAGGATTATAAGAATCGATTAAATAATAGTTTGCTTTTATATAATCTTCAATAGTTCTTATTTTAGACTTATAATCTCTAGCAAGTTCAACATCGGTATTGGTCATTAACTTTTTAATTGTTTTGATTTGTTTTTTAGGAATGTCGGCATGGTAGAAATCAAAAATTCCATTGGCTATATTATTGTACGATGTAATATTACTGGTTTGGTTAACCGAATTATAATCTAGCTTATAAATTAAATATTTTTTGTTGGCTTTGTATGCTGAAAATTCTTCATCTTCTAATTTTTCGAGATAATCCAATTTTAACTCCCAATGCTGTTTGTCTTGCAATGTAGTATCCATTACAATAGAATCTAACCCATTAAAACTTTTAAATTTAAACAAAAGGTTGTTGGGTGAAAAAAGGTCAAAATCGAGGTTGTATTTATCTATATCATTTTGAAGTGTTATTCGAGAACCTCTAAAAGATGGCTCTTTTTGAACCACCAATAAATGTTCTACAATTGAACCTTTTTCTACTCCTTCAAAAGCAAAATATTTGTATTCTTCTCCTGTTTCTTCGTTTTTTGAAGTCATTATTTTTGACTCATCAAGCAATATTATGTCTCCATTTTTGTTGATTACTCTAGCTTTACTTTTTAATATTAAAGAGCTTTGATTATAGGGTAAGTAAATTTTATTGTGCCGTTCTATTTCTTCATCCGAATTGAGCCAAAATGCTTTGTGAATCACATTGTATTCGACTAAATTTCCCAACTCATTATAAGTAAACTCTTTTACTATTTTACTTTTTATTTCTGCTATTTCTTTCGCTTTAATTTCCTTTGTTAATAATTCATTAGAATTTTCAGACCAGTCATAATCTTTGTGAAAAGGGATTACATCTTGAGAAATCGAATAAAAACTAATGGAAAGGAAGGCTATTAATACTATTTTTTTCATGGTTCAATAATTATAAAGTAAAATACTCTATTTGAAGTATTTTTATCGTTTTTTTTATTTTTTTGATAAAACAATGACTTCTTTGTATTGTTTTTCAATTTTTGTAATTTCGTTTTTAAAAAAATCAATTTCACTTGATTTTAAGGCTATATTTTTTAGTTTCAAAGTATGCTTATAAATTATGATTTTTCCTTTTTTACGATACTCAATTGAGCTATCGAAAATGGAGTTACTAATCGAAATATTTTCGGGTAAATATTTTACTTCATATTCTTGTGGTATTTCCAATTCATAATAGTTCGTATGACTCGCTTTGTATTTGTATTCTACTCTTCCTTTGTGTGTGTTTTCTGGTTTTGTATAACTCAAATCTTTTGATAGATTCATATTGATATAGATATTGTTTCCTACTTTTTTTATATAATTGGGAATGGAAAACGAATAGTTTACAATAAACGGTTTTTCGTATTCATATTTATTTATTTCATGTATCGAATCGATTAAAAAATTGTTGTTTCCTTTTTCCAATTCTTGTTTGTAAAACGATTTTATAGCCTCTGTTTTAATTTCTCCTTCAAGATCAGAAAAAATAATAGTTTTAGGATATCCGTTATAAATATGTGTTGCTTTTCCTACGAGTTTATTTTCTTTTATAGTTATAAAACAGGAATCTATTTCTATGTTTTTGGATACCTCTACTATTGGAACTTTTTTTATCAAAAAATTTGCAGAGTCAATTGCTATTAATGTTTCTTTTCCTTGAATAAAAGAAGATGGACGGTCAATATCTAAGTACCGACCTGTTGCGTCTAAAAAATAAAAAGTAGAATCTGTTCCAATGTAGGTGAGTATCATATGATTATCGACAATAGGAGTGGGGACTTCCGAATATTTATAGGGCAATTCTCTTGTTCCTACCCATGTAATGTATCCCTTTATATTTGCCAGATCCAACATTACATCTAAAATACTAGAATTGTCTTTACAATCTCCATATTTTTTAGCGTAAACATCATTGGCATTTCTTGGTACAAATCCTCCTAATCCATCTTCAAAAGCGATGTACTTTATATTTTGTTGTACCCAATAATAAATAGATTTTACTTTTTCCAATTCGGTTGTTTTGTTTTGGGTTAATGAATCGACTAAAGGTTTTAAATTTGTATAACTTTCTTCCGAGTTTATATTTTTAATTAGGTCGTAGTACCAATTATATAAGCCTTGTACGTTATTCAATAAATTTATTTCATCGTCTTTTATTTTATAATTCCTTATAATTGGAATTACATGAGGAATTTGACTTCTAAAACTCATAATACTTTCATTGTATTCAAATTCTGGAACTTGATTTATTTCCCAAGTATAAATGGCTTCTGATTTGTTTTTTGTTTCGCTAAATTTTACATCAATAGAATCTAAATTAAATTTCTTAAAATCTAATTTTATGTTATTATCGACATGAAATGTTACTTTTTTTTGAGCAATTGGTCGTCCTTGACTTAAAAATATAGATTTTAAAAATCGAGGGTTTTTTATTTTTGTTTCGTAGCTAAGTGTTGATTTTGCTCCTGTGCTTAAGTTGGGATAAACAAAGCTTATGTTTTTTACATCATCATGAAAAGAGGACGTAAATTCATCGCTATTTTTAAACTCATCGACTTTTTTCTCTCTATATTTTTTACCATCAAAAATGAATGAACTGGCTTTTAGTTTATCTATTTCATAAAATGAAGAATAGGATATTGAACGTTCCGAATTGTATTTCGCCGTAGCATTTAAGTACAGTGTCTCTACACTTAAATTTTCAATAATTTGTATTTCATCATTTTTTAAAAATATTTTAATATCAGAATTACTATGTAAAGTAACAGCATTAGCTTTGGGATATAGCAATTTATATTTTTTAAATTCTTGGGAACTTTGCCCGTTGATTGCGGTATAATTAACAGTCAGAACGAATAATACAACTAGCGTTTTTATATGGTAATAGATAGCAGTCATTTATTTTATAATTTTTATTGCGATGTCGTTATAGTAAACTAATGTTTTGATTAGTTTGCCTTTTTTATCATAATAATATTCTTTTCCGATTAGCTCATCGTCTTTATAAGTTCCTTTTTGTTTTACTTGTCCATTTTCATAATACTTGACATACTCTCCTTGTAAATATCCATTTTCATAATTTGATTTTTGCATTATCTTACCATTTGGATAATAATAAATATCTTCTCCTTCAGATTCAGATTTCACATAAAATTGAGATTCATAGAGCTGACCTGTATAGTAATATTCTTTGTACGCTCCTTCAAAATCTCCTTTGTTTATGGTAAATGTTCTTGATAATTTTCCATTGTCAAATTTAGCTTCTATTTTAATGGTTTCGTTTTTTATGGGTAACATGGGTAATTCTTTTCCATCTCGACCTAAATAGCTATACCCAATTAGCCTACCATAATCGTAAAATCGAACGACTTGCAAATGACCGTCTTCACTATAAAATTCTCTTCTTCCATCGTATTCGCCATCTTTGTATTGTGAAAATCGGGTTAAAATACCTTTTTCATTGTATGTTTTCCAATCTCCTGTTTCATTTCCTAAAATAAAATGTTTTACCTCTTTTAATTTTCCATTTTCATGAAAACTTTTCCATGTTCCAATTTTATCTCCTGTGTCATAACTTCCTTTTGTTGATATTGTTCCATTTTCATGGTACCAAATCCACTCTCCATGACTTTCACCAAGCAAATATTGACCTTTAAGGCTTACTGTTTTTCCATCATAAAAATAAGAGACATACTCTCCATTGTAAGAATTATAATATAGTTTCCCTTTATTTCTAAGCGCCCCTCCATCGTAATATTTATTAAAATAACTCGCAGAATCAAAGGGTAATTCTAATACTGTTGGTTCTTCATCGGGGAACATATATAAAATTTCTTTTTCTAAATTTCCATCAAAATACTTAGAAATACTGGTAACTACTCCTGTTGCATCATAATTGATATATTCGCCATAAAGTTTTCCTTTATAATAGTAATATTCAGCAGATTTATCGCCACTTGAATAATATTCTACCCATTGCCCAACTTTTTTTCCTTTTTCATAATTTCCTTGCGTATTTATGACTCCATTTTTATAATAACTCACAAAATAGCCATCTATTTCGTCATTTTTATAAGTTGATTTAGAACTTACATCTCCCGATATGTAATATTCTGTAAAATCGCCTTCCAATTCTCCATTTTCATTGTAATTACTAACACTTGTCAATGCATTGTTTTTGTCGTAGTATTTCCATACTCCAATTTTACCTCCTTTTACATTATACAATCCTTCTGTTTGCATATTTCCATTTGGATAAGTCGATAAAAAGTCAAATTCTCCATGTTTCTTTTTATTCGATTTTGTTACATTTCCTGCTGCATCAAAAATTTTATAACTAATAAAATTACCTTTTCTATAAATAAATTCCGAAATTTTAATACCTGCTCTATTATAGTCTATCAATGCTCCATCTAAATTATCTGCGGTATATTGCATTACAGATTCAATTTTTCCATTGTTGTGGTATTTCTTAACTTCTCCTTCATACAATCCTTCAATTGCTTTACCTTTGCTCATTATTTCTCCATTGTGATGGTAATAGGTTTGCTCTCCGTCCAATAAGCCCTTTTTATAATTTAATTCAGCATATAATTTCCCGTCTTTATAATATTGTTTTAAAACTCCTTCCTTTTTATTATTTTCTAGGTTTACGGTTGAATAGATAGCTCCATTTTTATAATAATTAATCAATTCTCCTTCTGCTATTTCATCTTTTAATTTATATTGATATTCAATTTGCTTTCCTTGTCTATAATATTTTACATAGTCTCCATTTAATTTATCATCCTTATAATTAAATGTTTTTTCTAACGCTCCGCTAAAGAAATTTCGATTTCCTTTTCCTTCTGCTTTGTTGTTTTTATAGTTTATTTTACTTAGGCTAACTCCTTCTTTCTTTATTTCAACTTCGCCGTCTAATTCTCCTATTTTATATTCTTCTTTTTTATTGATTGCTCCATTTTCATCAAAGTAAATCCAAGTTCCTTCTTTTTTACTGTTTTTAAATTTTCCTTTAGACTTAATCGAGCCTAATTTATTGTAAAAAGACCATTCTCCTATAAGTTCTTCTCCGTCCATTTGCCCTATTGCCACAAGCATAAGTTTATCGTAGTAATAAAATTGATTTTTGCCTTTAACTCCCTTTTCCATTGTAATTGTTAATTGGTTATAAAAATCGGCTACAAATTTTTTAACCATCGCTGTTTTTCCTTGAGAAATTGCTTTGTATTTAGCATAAGAAGACTCATAATGAATGGTATATATCATAGCGTCGTACAATTCGTTTTCTGCAATCCATTTAAAAATGGGAACATATTTTTCATTTATAAAGCCATCAGTAATCTCATAGTTTTTTAATTGTTCGAGTAAGGCATGTATTTGTAAAGCACTAGCCGATCTTATTTTGTTTTTAGTTTTATATTTTTTACTCAACGCTATTTTATTGTTCAATATTAAATTCAATTCATCAAAATCATGATCGTTTTTTGAAATGGATTTGTTTTTCTTAGGGCTATTGGGCTTTTTTCTACTTGCTATTAAATTTAAGTAGTCTAATATATTTCCTGATTTTTCACCATCGGGATTTAACATTAAGTAGGTACTCAAACACATTAAAGCTTCGGCTGTTTGATTTTGCATGTCAAATAAATAGGCGAGACGTAAATGATACTTGGGTTTATAAGGTTGAATTTGGATTGCTTTTTTTAAATCTTCTACGGCTTTTTCTTCTTCGCCTATATTTTCATAGGAAATAGCTCTATTAAAATAAAATGAATTTGCTAGAGGATAATCTTGTAGGGCTTTAGTCATTACAGCAATAGATTCTTTTTCCTTTTTTAATTGGGATAGCGCTGCACTTTTATTCAAATAAAAGTAATATTCT
The DNA here is from genome assembly GCA_947311095.1 of uncultured Flavobacteriales bacterium. Classification (GTDB taxonomy): domain Bacteria; phylum Bacteroidota; class Bacteroidia; order Flavobacteriales_D; family Parvicellaceae; genus S010-51. The sequence goes on along the minus strand of CAMZKF010000030.1, from coordinate 401 downwards.
GATTTAGCATTTTTTAATCCTTTATTGCATACTTCAATGGATTTTGTATAGTCTTCTGCCAATAAATAATAGTAAGAAATTGAGGTTGAAAACCCATAATAAGAAGAATCATTTGGGCTTATTTTTTCTAATTCTTGTGCGGCTTTTAAATACGATTTGGATTCAATGTATTCGTTTGCTTTTTCTATTATTGTTTCGTTAGGAACATAGTTGATTTTAGTTTGAGAAAAATTTGTTAATACAATAAATGTTGTGATAATAAATAATAGTTGTTTCATTTTATACAGTTTGTTTTAATTAACTAAAGTTTCGCACCTAAAATTAAGCTACTAATTTAGTCTGTTTTATTGGGTATTCCAAACTTTTTAAAAAATTAAGATTTTCTGAATAGCTCAATATTT
>CAMZKF010000029.1 GCA_947311095.1 uncultured Flavobacteriales bacterium | reverse complement strand
TAACTTAACCCAACTTGACTCATATAAATACAGATTCCTTTTATACAGTGGGATTTGGAGGGTGTGATTTATAATTCGGGTAACACGGATTTTAATTTATTAAAAGGAACAGCTTTGTAATTTAAGGCTTCGTATATTTGTGTTGCTTTGACATCAGGAGTAGAACACGTCCTAATAACTATTTTTTGTTTTTCTTTATTCATCATTGTGGTGGTTACTGTTTTTTGAGTATTCATAATTCGAACAATATTACTCCAATCGTGGGTGATATTTTTTTGTTTTAATTGGTATCTAATGGTAGATACTACTTGATACGCTAGAATGCCAAGGTTTATATGAGCAAGTGTATTTTCATCTGTTTGGTGATATACGGGGCGAAGTGCTAAATCTGTTTTCAATACCCTAAATGACGCTTCTACTTCTGTTAAAGTATTGTATATTTTAAAGAGATTTTCTTCTGAACTGTTTAGTGAAGTTCGGATAAAATATATGCCTGAATTTTGTTTTTTATCTTTCGTTTTTTTCCAAGTTAATGCAGTTGCTTTTCCATTCTCATCCTTAACTTCTATCTGATACTGTGCGTGAACTGATTTGTATTTCTCTCGTAAACGTCCAATACGCTGATGGACTTTGTCTATTTTCTTAGTTCCTCCTTTTTTGGTCAATGACTGTTGTATCTCCTGTAATCCTTGTTCAAAACGCTGACCTATTTTATCTGCCATTGCATTTTCTTTCTTTACTTTATTTTCACTTTTAACATAAAGAATAGTTTCATCATTTTGTGTCTTTACTTTATTCAGTTTTATTTTTCCATTGCGTTTGTCGCTAATTTAAACTTGCTCAGCTTCAGGACTTTCCAATATGTAATCTTTCATTTTCCTCCTGCTGACGCTAATGTAGTCATAGCCTTTACTTTTTAAGAATGCTATATTTTCTTCGCTAGAAAACCCAGCATCCATTGCTATTGTTGGTTTTGATTTAGGATCAATATTTCCTGACTCTAGGTCGTTAATAGTCTGCTCTAAAGTCGATACATCGGTTATGTTTCCTGCGTATATTTTTGAATATTTTACAAATCCAAAGATATTAATAACAAGTGCTAAACTTATTATTTTGGCGTCATAACGTTTTTCTTTGCTACGTCCAAATTTAGCATATTTACTTGAATGTTTAACACCTTCAAAATAAGTGTTGGTCAAATCATAGAGTATAATAGTATCTTGTAAATCAAAGAGTTCATTGGTTTTAGTCGATAAATAGACTTCATTTCTATCCTTTACACTATATAATTTCCGACTTATTTTATACAAATGATTCTTATTAATTTTTAGACCTTTTAAAAAAGGGAGCTGTAAAAGTCCTGAATTTTCGTTTATCCATTGTGCTGTTTTATGTTCAGATGCAGGATATACGCTTCTTGAAATGATATGACTAATGGCTATTTTCATTTCTTTTTCTTCAAATCCAGCCTCTAAAAGCATCTTACTCATTTCTAATTGCTCTACGGCTTGATATGCAAGCCATTCAGCTCCTATTTCTCTGACTTGACTTGTTTCTAATGAATTTAAATCAACACTTTGGAAATCACTAGAATAGCCCCTTTCTTTTGGTTGTGGTTTTTCTTCTGAATGATATAGTTGATTGGCTAAAATTTTATCATAAAACTCTTTCGCATATAGAGATATGTTTTTATTCTCTTCTATATCAAATAGTTGAGTGCTGTTAGTTAGCATTTTCTCGATTTTATCTGCCAATAACTTTCGCTCTTCTTTGGATGATAATTTTTCTAATTTTCCTAACGAAACAATAGTTCTATGTCTAGGTTTTCCGTTGAGTCTATAGCTTTCGCATAAACGATAATAATCATATCGCTTACCCGATTGTTTGTCTGTTTTTACTATGGTTTTTATAAACATGCTGCAAATGTAATTAAAAACAATTAAACAACAAAATCAATTCGGGGACTACAAGCGAAACGAAAACAGCTACTACGCTGATTAATAGCTATATATGGTTTTTACTCTATTTTACTTAAAAAACTCTACTCATTGATAATGAGTATCTTAAGAAAAAAAATATTTTTAAGAAAATTTATATTCGGGTAAAAAAAGTCAAGTCGGGTTAAATAAAATTGTAGAAGTGATGAATAAATACCTAGGAATGGTAGTAGAACTAGGGTCACACACAGATTGTAGAGCAAGTAAAAAGTACAATGAGCGTTTGTCAGATAAAAGAGCAAAAGCATCGGCAGCGTATATTAAGACTAAAATAACCAATCCAGAGCGTATTTACGGAAAAGGATATGGAGAGTCAAGATTACTAAATGGATGTGCTTGTGAAGGAAAAGTAAAATCTACTTGTAGCGAAGAAGAACATGCGAAGAACAGACGTACAGAATTTAAAGTTATTTCTACAGGAAACGACAAAGTAAATGTAAAAAATACAAGTACTGATTCTTTTGACCAGAAATAAATAAACCTAATAGATACTGAAAAGTCAAACAGTTTTAGTATAAAAAAAGCCTCACTATAAATTTTAGTGAGGCTTTTTTTTGATCTAAACTCTAAGAATAATAACTCTATTTCTGGTCGTATTTTACGATTGTTTATATCCTCTTTCTTAAATTTATAAAATTATACTCGAATAGGTATAGTATATTTTTTGCTAACATCATTTAAGTTTAAAACAAAATGGTTAACTTTACTTTTTTTCATAGAAATAGCATTAAAACAAAATAAAAATGAGTAAATACGACGTTACAATTATAGGTTCTGGACCAGGAGGATACGTGTCTGCAATCAGATGTGCACAATTGGGATTGAAAACAGCAATTATAGAAAAATATCCCACTTTGGGAGGTACTTGTCTAAATGTAGGATGTATTCCTTCTAAGGCTTTGTTAGATTCTTCTCATCACTATCACGATGCTGAAAAAACATTCAGTAAACATGGAATTACAACGGGAGATTTATCGTTTGATTTGAAAACTATGATTGAGCGTAAGCGTTCTGTAGTTAGTCAAACTTGCGACGGAATAAATTTCTTGATGGATAAAAACAATATAGATGTTTATCAAGGAGTAGGTTCGTTCGTGGATAAAAACACGATTAAAGTAATTGGAGAGGATGGAGAAAAAACCATACAAACAGATAAAACGATTATAGCAACGGGATCTAAACCTAATTTTTTTCCAGGAATGGAACCAGATAAGAAAAGAATAATTACATCGACCGAAGCTTTAGAAATGAAAGAAGTTCCGAAGCATTTAGTTGTAATAGGAGGTGGTGTTATTGGTTTGGAATTGGGAACTGTTTATGCTCGTTTGGGGGCTAAAATTACAGTTATTGAATTTGCCGATACAATTGTTCCTGCGATGGATAAGACAATGTCTAAAGAATTACAAAAAGTATTGAAAAAAGAAGGTTTTAAATTCAATTTTAAACATGCTGTTCAAAAAGTAGTTAATAACGGAGATTCAGTTACCGTTACTGCAAAAAATAAGAAGGGAGAAGAAGTTACTTTTGATGCTGACTATTGTTTAGTAGCTGTTGGTAGAAAACCATATACTACTGGTTTGGGATTAGAAAATGTAGGTGTAAAAGTTTCGGATAGAGGTGTAATTGAAACAAATGATCATTTAGAAACAAATGTAGAAGGTATTTTTGCTATTGGCGATGTAGTAAAAGGAGCTATGTTAGCTCACAAAGCAGAAGAAGAAGGTGTGTTTGTAGCTGAAATAATAGCAGGTCAAAAGCCTCACATTAATTATAACTTAATACCAGGAGTAGTTTATACTTGGCCAGAAGTTGCTTCGGTTGGAAAAACAGAGGAAGAAATAAAAACTTCAGGTAAAAAATACAAGGTTGGTCAATTCCCTATAAAAGCTTTAGGAAGAGCTAGAGCAAGTATGGATATTATGGGAGTTATAAAAATTATAGCAGACGAAGAAACGGACGAAGTTTTAGGGGTGCATATGATTGCTCCAAGAGCTGCAGATTTGATTATGGAAGCTGTAGTCGCAATGGAATATAGAGCTTCAGCTGAAGATATAGCTAGAATTTGTCATCCACACCCTACGTATTCGGAAGGTGTAAAAGAAGCTGCAATGGGAGCTTGGATGGGAAAACCAATACATATTTAATACGAATTTAACTACTGAAACAAAAAGCCACTCTAAATTATTTTAGAGTGGCTTTTTGTTTATAGACGGTTTACCTAAACTACTTCACAAACTTTTTTACAATCAGCGAAGAATTAGTACCTCCAAAACCAAAGGAGTTGGATAAGAATGTATCTATTTTATGTTCTTTTGTTTCGGCTATAATATTTATTTTAGCTGAATCTTCATCGGGGTTTTTAAAGTTGATATTGGGTGCTACAAAATCGTTTTGCATCATTAAAATAGAATATACAACCTCACTTGCTCCCGCCATCCAACACTCGTGACCTGTCATCGATTTGGTAGAGCTAACAGGAACTTCACCTCCCAAAACTTCTTTTATAGCTTGTGCTTCAAAACTATCTCCAACTGAGGTAGAAGTGGCGTGGGCATTTACATAATCAATGTCGCTTGCTTTCATACCCGCTTGCTTTAGCACCATGTTTAGCGAACGAACTTGCCCGTCTAAATTTGGATTAGAAATATGATCTCCATTCGATGAAAAACCATATCCACAAACTTCGGCTACAATATTTGCACCTCTAGCCAAAGCAGATTCTAAACTTTCGAGTATTAAAGTAGCTGCTCCTCCACTAGGTACTAAACCGTCTCTATCTTTATCGAAAGGAGAACAAGCTAATTCAGGTGTATCAACTTTGCTCGAAAAAGCTCCTAAAGCATCAAAACTCCCCATTGCAAATTCGTTTATTTCTTGAGCTCCTCCACAAACTACTCGTTCTTGTAATCCTTGTTTTATTAATAAATATCCCATTCCAATAGAGTGAGAACCAGAAGCACAAGCTGCACTTATCGTAAAGTTTATTCCTTTTAGTTTGAAAATTGTAGATAAATTCATATTTACCGTACAATTCATATTTTGGAAAATAGCTCCACTTCCGACTAAAGAAGTGTCTTTTTTTGCTCTAATTTTATCAACTGTTTCTATTACTGCTCCTGCGGTACTATCGTTTCCGAAAATAATTCCTGTTTCGTTTTTTTCTAAAAAATCAATATCTAAATCAGCCATTTCCAAAGCTTGGCGTGTAGAAACGTAAGCGTATTGTGCAGGTTGGTGCATTCCTACTCGCTGTCTTCTCGATAAAAAAGGTTTTAAATTAGGAGCTTTAACCATTCCTGTTAATGGCGATTGATAGCCCAGTTCTTTTCTTGTTTCGTCGTAAACAATTCCACTTTTTCCATCTTTTAAAGATTGAGTTACCTCTTCTAATGTTTCTCCGATACAAGAATAAATTCCAATACCTGTTATAACTACTCTATTTTCCATTTTATTATGAATAAATACCTCCGTTTATATTGATAACTTCCCCCGTAATATAATTTGCTTTATCTGAAGCCAAAAAACTAACCAAATGAGCTACTTCTTCTGCTTTTCCAAAACGATTTAGAGGTACTAATTTTTTTAATTCATCTTCATTCAAATCGTTGGTCATGTCGCTATGAATAAAACCAGGCGCAACTGCGTTTACTGTAATTCCTCTTTTTGCTACTTCTTGAGCCAATGCTTTTGTTGCTGCTATCATAGCTCCTTTTGCTGCAGAATAATTGGTTTGCCCAGGAACTCCTTTTAACCCAGAAAGAGAAGCTACATTGACTACTTTCCCAGCTCGCTTTCTTAGCATTTTACTAATCAAACGTTGTGTAACATTGAAAAATCCTTTTGCAGAAACGTTGATTACATCGTCCCAATCTTTTTCTTCCATCCACATAAACAATCCATCTCTCGTTATTCCTGCATTGTTAACTATTAAGCTAATGTATTCTTTTGGATTGGCTTGTTCCCAAACTGTCATTGCTTCATCAACTTGTTTTTTATCTTCTACATTGAATTGAACTATTTCTCCAGTACCACCCAAAGCCTCAACTTCTGCTAAAGTTTCTTTTGCTGCTTTTTCATTTGAGGTAAAATTAATCAAGACATTAAAACCATGATCTTTGACCAATTGCAATACAATTGCTTTTCCTAAGCCTCTCGAGCCTCCTGTTATCAATGCTGTTTTCATAATGCTAATTTTGTGTCTTTTAACAAGTTTACTATGCTTTCAATTTCTTCCGACATGATTCTATCTTCTACCGTAAATTTAACTTTAGTACGAATCAGGTTATAAATTTCTTTTCCTTTTGAGGATATATTATTTCTGTCTTTTTCTGGCAATAAATCTATTGCTTGGCAAATACCCATAATGTGGATTGCCATAACTTGAAAACCGTTCTCTATTACCGTTTTAGTCATTAAAGCACTATTTGTTCCCATACTTACAATGTCTTGATTGTCGTTATTGTTTGGAATACTATGAATATATACGGACGTGGATAATGCTTGATTTTCGGACGTGGTAGAGGTTGCTGTAAATTGTAAGCCTTGATAGCCAAAGTTGAATCCTAATTTAGCGGCATTTAAGAATGGAGGAAACTTGTCGTTTAGTTTATCGTTTAATAAATAATTGAATTGACGTTCCATTAGCATTGTTAGTTTTGTAATCACCAACTTTACTTTATCCATTTCTAAAGAAATATAATCTCCGTGAAAATTGCCACCATGAAATACATTGTCATTTTCTGGGCTCACAATCGGATTGTCACTTGTAGAGTTTAATTCGTCTTCGATAATTTGTTGTGCAAAACTCAACGTATCGGAAACAGGTCCTAAAATTTGAGGGACACATCTTAACGAGTAATACTCTTGTATTTTTTCTTTAAACTTTGTTGTAGAAAGCGCTTTGTCATCATTAAATAACTCTTCACGTTTTCTTATCATTTTACTATCCGATAAGAATGAACGCATTTTTTTAGCTACATTTTCTTGTCCTTTATGTTTTTTTACCGCATTTAATTCTTTAGAAAAAGAGTCATCGTAGGCATCGTTTATTTCATTCAAAATAGAAGAAGCTGCTATGGATAAATCCAATAGTCGTTTAGCATAGATTAGATTTACAGCTGCAATTCCTGTCATACAAGATGTTCCATTCATAATTCCTAAACCATCTCTTAGTTTTAGTTTTAATGGAGCGATGTTTAATTCTTTAAATACTTCTTCTGTTTTTCTTTTTTCTCCTTTGTAAAAAACATTTCCTTCTCCTATTAGGTTTAAACCTAAATGTGCCAACTGAACTAAGTCTCCACTAGCTCCAACACTTCCGTGCTCTGGAATCTCGGGTGCAATATGGTTGTTAATAAAAATTTCTAATTGCTTTACAACTCCAGAGCTAATACCAGAGTTTGCTTGCAAAAAGTTATTTAACCTTGCCAACACAACGCTTCTTGCATACAAAGGAGGTAAAGGTTTTCCTATTCCTGTAGAATGACTTCGTATTAAATTGTATTGTAAATCGTGTAAATTTTCGGGTTCAATTCTAATTTGAGCCATAGGACCAAATCCAGTATTGATTCCATATATAATTTTGTCTTTTGAAAAGCTTTCTAAAAAACTAAAAGAATGCATTAAATTGCTGTACAACTGATCATCTACTAGCAGTTCTTTTTTTTAAATACATACGCTTCTAAAAGCGACAAATTAAGATTTCCCATATTATTCGTGTAAAACAGGCACAAAATTAGACAAAATTAGCTAAATTTGCACGTCATTTCTATGATATTTTTAAAATGAGCGAAAAAATAGTGCAATTTATACATTACGGAGCTAAACATCGAATACTATTTTTTGTTGTACTTTTTGCTTTCTGTTCGTTTTTAACCTTAGGTGTTTTTAACCTCAGAATTAATCAAAGCATTTATTCGATACTTCCTAAAAATAATAATTTTGAGAATTTAAATCAATTAATCAACAGTAAAAATATTAATAATAAAGTATTTTTCTTAGTTGAAGTAAATGAAGAAGAGAGTGAGGATTCCATTTTAAAACGGTTAAACGAAGCTAAAGATTCGATTCAAAAATATAGCGAAGGTCATTTAGATTCGTTAGTTATTCAAAAAGAAAATATAGAAGAGGAAGTTTACAATTATTATTACACAAATTTTCCTTATTTAATTGATTCGGCGTATTATAAGGGAATAGAAAATAAAATTAAAGCTGATTCTATTGATCAATCGATAAAATCTGTTTATCGAAATATGCTTTCTCCGAGTGGTAGTTTCATCAAAAAATATATTTTAAATGACCCATTGTATATTAGTAGTCGTTTCTTTAAGAATTTAGAAGCAAAGCATGCTGATGAACAAATGAAAATTGACAATGGAATTTTATATTCTAAAAATAGAAAAGCCGTTTTTATTTATACCAATATTCTTAAAAATGAAATAAAAGATAATGAAGTTTTATATAAGAATTTAACAAAACTTAAAGAAAATTGGAATCAGAAAAATGTAACGAATAAAATAGATTTTTTTGGTGCTTTTCAAATAGCTGTAGAAAATTCTTTACAGGTAAAAAAAGATTCTTACTTAACGGTAACGATTACAATTATTGCTATTTTATTAATTCTTTTTATTTATTATCGAAAGATAAATATACCTCTATTTTTCTTGTTGCCAACAATATTTGGAGGGCTATTTGCTTTAGGAATAATGGGGTATGTACACCCAAATGTTTCAGGTTTGTCCTTGGCTACTGGAGCTATTCTTTTTGGAATAATTCTCGATTATTCTTTTCATTTTTTTACACATTTAGCGCATACTAAATCAATTGAAGGAACAATAAGAGATATTACTTTTCCTTTGTTAAGCGGCGGGCTTACTACTATTTTGGCGTTTGCAGCTTTAATGTTTGCCAATTCGGTGATACTACAAGATTTTGGGCTGTTTGCTTCTTTAGCTTTGTCAGGAGCAGCTTTATTTACCTTATTTATTCTTCCTGTAATTTTAATTCTGTTTTCGTTTAATTTAATAGTTTACAAAAAAAAGAGCGTCAAAATAAATCTAGTTTTTCAATTCCTAAAAAACTTTATCCAATTGCTTTGATTGCTGTCGTATTGATTACAATATTTATGTATTATGAATCTGCGAATGTGGAGTTTGATAACGATATTACCCATTTGAGTTACCACAAAGATTCTTTGAAAGAAAAAGAAGATAAGTTTGTAGGAATAAACCCAGATATAGAACAAAAGGTTTATTTGTTTTCTAAAGGAGAAAATAAAGAAAAAACATTAGAAATAAATTATCGTTTATATGAAGAATTAAACAAATTAAAACAAGAAGGTTTAATCTCTAATTTTAATTCGACAGGAGATTTTTTTATTCCTACTAAAATAAAAGAAGAACGTTTTTTTAAATGGCAAAAGTTTTGGGAAAAAAATCATCAAGTTTATCAAGAAATAGATAGTTCAGCTCTTGTTTTAGGTTTTAACAAAAGTGCTTTTGAACCATTTAAAAACTGGACAAAGAATAAAGCAGAAAACAACAACAATAAAGAACTTCTTAGGCATATCGAATTAGATAATTTATTGGATTATAACGGGCAAAATGAATTGACAATACTATCGACTATTGTAGTTGAAAATTCCAATATAGAAATGGTAAAAAAGCGCATAAGTCACATAAAAGGAGTGCAAGTTTTTAACCGTAGAGACATGGCTATATCTTTAGTCGAAATGGTGAAAGAAGATTTTAATTTTCTTCTATATGTATCGGCTCTAATCGTATTTATTACGTTGTTGGTTGTTTATGGTCGGATAGAATTAGCTCTTTTAGCATTTATTCCAATGTTAATTAGTTGGGTTTGGATTCTAGGTTTTGCAGCATTGTTAGACATTAAATTTAATTTTGTTAACATCGTTATAACCACTTTTATATTTGGTCTTGGAGATGATTTTAGTATTTTTGTAACAGACGGATTATTGGCGAAATATAAAACAAAAAAAGATAGCTTAAAATCGTATAGTCTTGCAATTATTCTTTCGGCAGGAACAACAATGATAGGAACAGGCGTGTTGTATTTTGCAAAACATCCAGCTATTCATTCAATCGCTTTGCTTAGCGTCATAGGAATTGCTTGTATTCTGTTTATCTCACTTATAGTTCAACCTTTTTTATTCAATTTGTTTGTTCAGAATAAAGTAGATGACAACAAGCCTCCAACGACTCTCTTTCAATTTATTTATTCTTCCGTTTTGTTTGTTGTTTTTGTTTTTGGGAGTTTTACTTTGGCTTTAATTTCATTTATTTTGGCTGTTTTTCCAATTGGTACACAAAAGAAAAGAGCGGTGTTAACTTTTATTGCTTCTAAATTTGCATGGTTTAATTTTAGAGCAGGACTTCATGTAAAAAAATATATTGATAGTAAATATTTAGACTTTTCAAAGCCTTCAATTATTATAGCAAATCACAGTTCTTTTCTCGATATTTTATCAACTGTTGCGTTAAGTCCAAAAATTGTTTTGGTTGTAAAAAAGTGGGTGTATCATTCTCCTATATTCGGTGTGTTTGTTCGCAATGCGGGGTACATTCATGTTGACGATGGAGCAGAAGAAAATTTAAAAAAAGCAAAAGAATTGATAGACAATGGATATTCTATCCTTATATTTCCAGAGGGGTCTAGGTCAGAGAATGGAGAGTTGAAACGGTTTCATAAAGGAGCTTTTTATTTGGCTAAGGAATTAAAAGTTGACATTACCCCTTTGATTATTCATGGAGCTTCGGATGTCGCTCCAAAACGAGAAATTTTATTGCACAAAGGAAAAGTAACGTTTAAGACTTTACCTCGAATTAAATTCAATGATTATTCTTGGGGAGAGAGCTATCAAGAAAGGGCAAAATCAATTTCTAAATACTATAAAAAAGAATTTTATACAATAAAAGACGAGATAGAAGATGCGAACTATTTTATTCCTATTATATTCTTAAATTATGTATTTAAAGGTCCTTTATTGGAATGGTATTATAAAATAAAAATGCGTTTTGAAGCCAAAAATTATGATTATTATAATGCTATAATAGGCAATCGAATAAACATTGTAGATGTTGGTTGTGGCTATGGATATTTTAGTTTCTTTCTACATTATAAAAACAGAAATAGAAAAATAACAGGATTAGACTACGACAATGAAAAAATAGAAATAGCTCAAAATTCTTATCGAAAAACAAATAACTTAAATTTTTTAACAACCGATATCACGACTTATAGATTTGGAGTGACCGATGTCATTTTTTACAACGATATATTACATTACCTTTCCAAAGAAGAACAAGTTTTAGTATTGAACAATGCTGTAAATGCTTTAAGTGAAAATGGATTGTTGATTATTAGAGACGGAATTACCGATTTAAATAAGCGTCATGAGACTACATTAAAAACAGAAAAATATTCAACCAGTATTGTTGGTTTCAATAAAAAAACAAGAGATTTTAATTTTTTCTCTTCTCAATTTATAAAAGAATTTGCGAATAAAAATAATTTGGAATATAAAATGGAAGAACAATCTCAAAAAACATCTAATGTACTATTTATCTTAACAAAAAAATGAAAGAAAGTAAAACATACGATTTTGTAATAATAGGCAGTGGAATAGGAGGCTTAGAATGCGCTCATATTCTCGCTTCGGAAGGAAACAGCGTAATTGTATTGGAAAAGAACCATCAAATTGGAGGTAATTTACAAGTTTTTAGCAGAGACAAATGTATTTTTGACACAGGAGTCCATTACATTGGAAGCTTGAACGAAGGGGAATGCTTGAATCAATTTTTTAAATACTTTGATTTATTAGATACCTTAAAGTGGAAAAGAATGGACGATGATTGCTTCGATATGATTCGTTTTGAAGATGGAAAAGAATATAAATTTGGACAAGGTTACGACCAGTTTAAGAAAAACTTAAAGACTGATTTTCCTAACGAACACAAAGCAATAGATACTTACTGTACTAAATTGCAAGAAATTTGTGAAATGTTTCCTTTATATAACTTAAAAAACTCGCAGGAAGACAATTACTTGATGGACGAAGATCTGTTGAGTACCAATGCAGCAGAATACATCAATTCAATTACAGAAGACACAAGACTAAGAGCCGTCTTGGCAGGAAATAATCCTTTGTATGCAGGTGTAGAATCAAAATCTCCGTTATACGTCCATGCCTTAATCTCTAATAGCTACATACAAGGTTCTTATCGACTAAAAGATGGCGGTTCTCAAATAGCTAAACAACTAACTAAATCGATTAGGAAATTTGGAGGAGAAGTAGTAAAAAGAGCTAAAGTTGTAGGGGCAAATTACAATAATAATAAACACATAGAAGAGGTTGTTTTGGAAAACGGAGACACCGTAAAAGGAAAGAACTTTATCTCCAATGTACATCCAGCAGTATCGATAGATATATTTGGAGAAAAACGATTTTTAAAAGCTTATAGAAATAGAGTCAGAGGATTGGAAAACACCATTTCTACATTTATTGCTCACTTGGTATTTAAGAAAAATAGCTTTAAACAATTGAATTACAATATCTATCAACACAACGATGAAAACGTTTGGAGTGGAGCAGATTACAACGACGAAAATTGGCCCAAAAACTTTTTTATATCAACTCCAGCAACATCAAAAAGCGATGAATACGCCGAAAGTATGTCTGTAATGGGCTACATGAAATACGACGACGTAAAACAATGGGCTAATAGCAACAATACCATTGCATCTCCAGGCGAAAGAGGAGAGGGGTACGAAGAATTTAAACGAGAAAAAGAAGAAAAAATAATTCAAAAACTAGAAGCGATTTATCCCGATATTCGTTCAAAAATAAAATCGGTACACAGTTCTAGCCCACTTACATTTAGAGATTACATTGGCGATACCGAAGGTTCTTTATATGGAATATTAAAAGACAGTAATAACCCATTGCGGTCGTTGATTAATTCAAATACAAAAGTTCCTAACCTCTATTTTACAGGGCAAAATTTAATCCTACACGGAATACTAGGAGCTACAATTGGAGCGTTTGTAACGTGCTTCAATTTTATAGACAAAGACTATTTATTAAAAAAAATAAACTCAATTAAATAACACATTACCATATGTTAAAAGAATATTATAAAGACAACCTTGACGCTTACGAAGCAAAATCAGAGATTCAAAAACTAAGTTTTTATCCTATGATGTTTCAGTCTGCACGGGTAATGTTTACCACAGGAATATTGAATGAAGTATATAAAAAACGAAGAAAAGGAATCTCCCCAAAAGAAATTGTAGAAATACTCGATTTGCCTTATTATGGTGTAAATACACTTTTGGAAACAGGATTAACAATAGGATTAGTCTATTTAAAAGGCGAAAATTTATATAGTATCACAAAAATGGGATTTCATTTACTTTTCGATGAAGCAACAAGGGTCAATATGAATTTTACCCACGACGTATGCTACAAAGCTCTCTTTCATTTAGAAGAATCTATACGCACCGAAAGTGCCGCAGGATTAAAAGAAATAGGAATAAACGATAAAACAATTTATCCTCATTTATCGGAATTAGAAGAGCCATATAAGAAAAGTTGGTTCGATTTTGATCACTATTATTCGGACAGAGCATTCCCCGAAGCTTTAAAAATAGTATTTAAAGACAAACCAAAGCACATGCTAGACATTGGAGGTAACACAGGTAAATGGAGTATTGCCTGTTGCAATCACGATGCCGATGTAAAAATGACCATAGTAGATTTAGGGGCTCAATGGAACGCAGCGCAAGAAAACATTAAGAACCTAGGTTTAGAAAATAGAATATTTGGTAAGGTTGGCGATGTTTTAAGCCACGACTTAGAACTTCCACAAGATGCTGATGCAATATGGATGAGCCAGTTTTTAGACTGTTTCTCAGAACCTCAAATAGAACATATTCTTACCAATATCAACAACAAAATGCATAAAGATACAACTATCTATATTCAAGATTTATTTTGGGATAGACAAAAAGACTTTGCAGCCGCTTATTCGTTGCACGGAACCAGTTTGTACTTTACAACGGTAGCCAATGGAAACAGTAAAATGTATCATTCTCGAGACATGATAAAGATCATAAACAAAGTCGGTTTAGAGGTAGTTGAAGATATAGATGAAGTAGGAGAATTTCACACGATACTAAAATGTAGAAGAAAAAAGTAGATTAATAAGTTGGGCGTGTTCTTGAAAAAAGAACCGAGCTATCCGCACTCACTTTTTTTATCCCGTAAAAAAACGGGATAAAAAAGAGTTCAAACAAACGCTTCTATCTCTCACGCAAAAAAGAAATTAATTTGTAAAAAAAAACCAATATGAAAACAGATGTATTAATAATTGGAGCAGGGCCATCGGGAACAGCTTCGGCAGCAATTCTAAAAAAAGAAGGATTTGATGTCGTTATAGTTGAAAAAACAACCTTCCCTCGTTTTGTAATCGGAGAAAGCCTATTACCTCGCTGTATGGACTTGCTAGACGAAGCAGGTTTGCTAGATGCAATAAAAGAACAAGGCTATAAAGAAAAACATGGAGCTAAATTTTACAGAGGAAAAGACACTTGTGAATTTAATTTTGGAGAACAATATACCAAAGGTCAAACATGGACTTGGCAAGTTCCAAGAGCCGATTTTGATAAAGTATTAGCAGACGAAGTAGCGAAAAAAGGCGTAACAGTATTGTACAATTCTACAGTCGAAAATGTAGCTTTTACAACCAACAAAGTTACAACCACAGTAAATATAAAAGGAGAAGAAAAAACAATAACGTCTAAATACATCATTGATGGTAGTGGATACGGGAGAGTTCTGCCTAATTTATTAGATTTGAATATACCTTCAACATTACCAGTTCGTTCAGCATTTTTTACACACATCGACGATACCAATAGAGCTCAAGACATCGAATCGAGCAGAATACAAGTAGTGGTGTTAAAAGCCGATGTTTGGATTTGGATTATTCCTTTTTCTAACGGAAAAACATCTTTGGGAGTTGTGGGAGACTTATCTTTTATAGATAAAACAAAATCCAACGAAGAAAACTTTAGAACTTTATTAACATCTAATGAATTTTTAAATCCTCGTTTTGGAAAAAATAAATTCGAATTCGAACCCAAAATAATCAACGGATATTCTGCAGGCGTAAAGCAACTTTATGGAGAAAAATATGTATTGACAGGAAATAGTACAGAGTTCCTTGACCCCATATTTTCGTCAGGAGTTACTTTTGCTCTAGAGTCAGGTGTACTAGCAGCAAAGTTAGTGGTTAAAGAACTCAACAATGAAAAAGTAGATTGGGGAAAAGAATATTCAGAATATATTCTTCAAGGTGTAGCTGTTTTTAGAAGCTATGTTGACCGTTGGTACGACGAAACCTTACAAACCGTATTTTTTTCAAACGAAATTAATTCCGATATAAAAGGTCAAATATGCTCTGTATTAGCAGGATATGTTTGGGACAATACCAATCCATTTATAAAAAAACATAAGAAAATGGTTCAGACATTGGCTAAAGTAATTGAAATTAAGAAAAGTGAAACAGCGTAAATTAATTTTGAGTACCTATTTTAAATTCGCTTTACTAATCAAATATAAACCAACATAAGACAATAAGGCATTGTAAATAATTATTTCAAAGCCAAATTTATACGCTCCAAAAATTCCCAATTCTCCTTTTGGGATACCAGGAGCGCCTGTAGAATAGTTCCACAATATTCCAATTATAAGAGGAACTAATAGACTTATAAGAGGAACTAGCTTGTCGTTTAATTTTCGTTGAGTTAAAATTCCAAAAAAGAATAACCCAATTAAAGGACCGTAAGTAAATCCCGCCATTTTCATCAAAAGACCTATTGCCGATTCATCTGTCCCATATTTTAAAAGGAGTACCATTAGTACAATGGCAATGGACATAAAAATGTGTACCGTTTTTCGTGTTTTTTCAGCCTTTTTTTGTTCCATCTTTTCTAGGTTTAAAAAGTCGATTGAAAACGATGTTGTTAGCGAGGTTAAAGCAGAATCGGCACTACTATATGCAGCCGCTATTACACCGAGTAAAAACAATATGCCAATTGTAGTTCCTGTACTATCGTCCATTGCAATTTTAGCAAAAAGCATATCTGATTTAGCATCTAATCCAACGCCTGTTTTGTTAGCATACATGTACAATAAAGCTCCGAGCGATAGAAAAACTAAATTCACAAGAATGAGAATTGTAGCCATTGACATTATGTTTTTTTGAGCTTCTTTACTGTTTTTACAGCTCAAATTCTTTTGCATCATGTCTTGGTCTAACCCCGTCATTCCAATTGTAATAAAAACACCTCCAAAAAAATGTTTTAAAAAATAATTCGAACTGTTACTGTCTTCAAAGAAAAATATTTTGGAATAAGAACTATTTTTTATGGTAGTATATACTCCACCTTCTGACGGTAAATCCAATAAATTACTCAACATATAAATAGTTAAAAATACAGAAGCTAACATAAAAGCTGTTTGTAGCGTATCTGTCCATATTATTGTTTTTATCCCTCCTTTGTTGGTGTAAATCCAAATTAATGCTACTGCGACTATAACAGTCATAAAATAAGGAATGTTCCACCTGTCAAACAAAATAAGCTGCAAGACATTAGCGACTAAAAGTAAACGTACAGAAGCTCCTAAAATTCGAGAGCCTAAAAAGAAAAAAGCTCCAGTTTTATAACTCCAAAAACCAAATCGTTGTTTCAAATATTCGTAAATAGAGGTCAAATTCATTTTATAATACAAAGGAATTAATACCGTAGCGACGATTATGTATCCAAAAAAATAACCCAAAACAGCTTGCATATAACTAAATTGGTTTCCTGAGTTTCCAACCCAAGCAGGAACCGATAAAAAAGTAACACCAGACAGAGAAGCGCCTATCATGCCAAATGCTACAATATACCAAGGAGATTTTCGCTCTCCTAAGAAAAAAGTTTTATTATCTGCTTTTTTTGCCGTTAATTTAGCAATTGCAATTAGTACAAAAAAATAGATTAATATTACGGCTATAATTAACTTACTAGACATTATCTGGTTTTATTAAAATTCAAAAAAATGAAATTAATGTTTTTTTTAATGGCTATAAGATTAAAACTTTAAAAGTATTAACATTGTATTGCGTATATTCATCTGTTTTATATTAAAAATAAACCTTGCATAAAATCGAAAGGCTAATCAATTTGAGTCTGGATTTGTTTATGCCTTTATAAATAAGGAATTAAAAAAACGAAGTCGCATTTTCACAAGCTGATTTTAACGGTCTAAAGTTAAATTTCAATTCATTTTTTAATTGTGAAGAATCGTACTTCATAATATCTAATCCAGCTTGGGTGTTATCTCTTGTGATTTTAGGTGCTCTCCTTGTTATTTTGGCGGTCAAAAATTCTACTCGCCAAGCAATTTCAAGCATTAATTTGTTCGCCTTGTATTTGGGTGGTTCAACGTTTAAAGCAGCTGCTATAATTTCAAAAATAGCTTTAAATGAAATGTTATCTCCAACACAGATGTAGCGTTCTTTGGTTTGTTTCTTCTTACTAAGTTCAACTAATGCATCTACGACATCTCTTACATCTACAAATCCATTTATTCCTAGTGTGTAAAATTTTAATCCTTTTTTTATAGTATTAAATATTGCTGTACTACTTTTTAACATGTTTCCTGGTCCTAAAATTACGCCAGGATTTATAATTACGGATTCTATTCCTTTTCGCTTGTAAGCTAATACTAAATTTTCGGCATCAAACTTCGATTTTGAATAAGGATTCCAATTTCTATTTCCATTAATTTTTCCATTTTCTGAATAGTATCCTTTTTTATTCAAATTTCTAATCGAAGCAACAGAACTTACTAACATTATTTTATGAATGTTATTTGTTAGCATAGCGTCTAATACGTTTTTAGTGCCGGTTACATTTACTTCTTCTAATTTTTTACTGTCTTTTTTCTCAAAACTAACAAGTGCAGCGGTGTGATATACTTCTTTAACGTTTTCAAAAGCTTTATTTAAAAGTACTAAATCTAACACATCTGCTTTTGTCCATTCTATATTTTTATAAAAAGAACTTTTGTTGTAATGCTTAAAAAGTTGAATAACTATTTTTTTTGAAACTTCAGTACGGTATAAGGCTTTCACTTTTTTGTTGTTCGAAGCCAATTTGACTAAGAGGTGACTACCTACCAATCCTGTTGCTCCTGTAACTGCTATTTTTTCTTTTTCTATCAATTTGTATTTTTTAAAGATTCAAAATAATAGCCTTTTTTACTGAGCTCGTTCAAAATAAAAGGTAAAACTTTTAACATTTTTTCGGCACATTTATCACTGTCGTGTAAGACTATAATTGCTCCGCTAGAAATGTTTTCTAGTATGTTTTCTATAATGCGTTCTGTGGTATTGTTTTCAATAAAGTCACCTGGAATAATATCCCAAAGTACAATTTTAAACCTTTTTTTTAATTCGTTATATTGACTCCATTTCATTTTGCCATAAGGAGGGCGAAATAGCTTTGACTCTATGCTTTCTGAAGCTTTTTCAATGTCGTTAAAATAGACCTTGTTATTTGTTTTTAATCCTTTTAAATGGTTGAAAGTGTGATTTCCAACAGCGTGACCTTGTTCTAAAATTTGATTGTAAAGTAAAGGGTATAATTTTACCCTAGAACCGAGACAAAAAAAAGTAGCTTTAGCATTATATTGATTCAATAATTGTAATACTTTTTCGGTAATATACGGCGTAGGTCCATCGTCAAAAGTTAAAAATAGTTTTTTAGTCGTTCCCTTTTCTTTCCATAAAACAGAAGGAAAAAACCAGCGAATAAATTGAGGTATTTTTACAAAAGACATTTGTTCTGTATATTTCGTTTACCGTAAAGTGTATTTCGTACAGCGTATTAGGCAATACGCTGTACGAAAAACCTATAATCCATTTGTCCAAACAGCTCTGACTAAGTTAACAGGGAATCGCTGAGGGTCTTTATAGAGTTGTTGGTACTTACCGTTAGTAGTCATAAATAATTTTTTGGCTTCTGTAAATACTTCTTTATAATTAGATCCTTCAAGAACCCCTACTTCAGCAAAGAATGTGTTAGTTTCGTCTGGTTTAAATAGTTCATTTTGACCTAAACCTTCCAATGAAGCTTCTCTTAATACTTCTAAATTGTTTAAGCTTTTTCCATATTCGTAAATAATCAATGGGAAAAATTCATCTTTGTCCAAACTTAGGTAGTAAGAAGCTTCGTCTAACTCCAATTGAACTAATTGTTTGGCTAAAGCATCTCCTTTTTCTTTCGCTCCTGCTTGATAATAACTAGCGCATAGTCTAACACAAATATCGTCGGCAGGTACTTGATTATTTTCTATTGGCATTTCTTCAAATACTTTATCTAAAACAGCAATGGCTTTTTCATTTTCTCCTTTGGTGATTAAGTCATTAACCAAGAACATCATTTGAACACGTATTCCATACACCATTCTCATAGTATAGTAATCGACATAAACACCTTCCCCTTTCATGTTCCCCCATTTGAATCCATTTTCAGAATCCATTAAGAGTTCGTACATTTTTTCAGAATTTGTACCGCCATTTCCTCCATGATTAATAGGAGTTAATTTGTAGGTCATTCCTTCGCTTTCCATAAAAGGTTTTAATCCTTTATTAGCTTGCATTCCAGCTAAACTTGCAAAATAAATAGGCCTGTCCCATTTGTAATGTGCCAACATATCTAAAACAGCTAAATCAGCTTTGTACAGTGTTTGACCACTTAGTGTCCATTTAATAGTGTCCACAGCTCTGTCTCTATCTTCTTCTTTTAGAATACCATTTGCTATGGCAGCGTCTTTATCTACTTTTATATAAACATTTTTATAAATGGTATAGTTTTCATCTTGACAAGAGAAAGAATAATGTTTCTTATGTTTGTCGTCTAAAATGTAAGCCATCGCTTCTTTTGCAGAAACCCATTTATCTTTGTTTTGTTCTCCTTCAATTATAACATAGTCTCTAGTCCCGCTTCGGTAACTAAATTCATTCATTTCAATTGGAAGAGCTTTAGAATCGTATGCTTTACGTTTCATTTGATTAACGTGCCAATCGGTACTCAATAAACTCATGTTAGCAACTCTAACATCGGTTCTTACGCCTTCTACTTCTTGAATATACCAAAGAGGAAAGGTGTCGTTATCTCCATTTGTAAAGAGTATAGCTCCTCCATTTTTGTTTTTATCGCAAGATGCTAAATAGTTGTAAGCTAAATCTCTCGCAGAGTACCTATTTGCCCGAGTATGGTCGTCCCAATTTTCTGCTGCCATTAGAATAGGAACAGATAAGGTTAGTAATATGAC
>CAMZKF010000028.1 GCA_947311095.1 uncultured Flavobacteriales bacterium | reverse complement strand
TTGTGAGTAAAAAAGACAAGGCTAAAAATAAATATAAACATAGACCTGCATAAAAGCTAAGTTCGGTTGGCGGATCTCCTATCGGAGCTAGCTAATCTCTCTAAACTTTTATTTTGTTCTATATTCATATCCATTTAAAAACCATTTAATTTTCGTTCAAATTTTAAACTTATCTTTCTTTGGAAAAAGAGGCGGATAAGCATATTATTCTAAAAAAAGAAGTATTCTAAGACTAAAAATATTATACATTACAATTTTCACACAATCCAGTAGCTTGAATTTCCAATTGTTCGACTTTATAATTTGGCAAAGTAATGGCAGGAAATTCGTTTATTTCAACACAATAAATCGTTTTACATTTTTTACACTTAAAATGAATATGTTGATGCCTATGTGCGTCAGTGTTACATTCTTCTTGACAAATTGCATAGTTTGAATCTTCACCACTTATTGTAATTTTATGTATAATTCCCTTCTCCAAAAATACCTTTATGGTTCTATACAATGTAATGCGATTATACTTTTTTAATTCTTTCTCAACTATAGACAAAGGAATAGCGTTATTGTATTTACTAAAAATCTCTAAGACTTCCTTTCTAAAAGGAGTTTCACTTATATTTTTACTCTTTAATAAATTTACCATAAAAACTTTATTGCAACGTTGTTGCATTTATTGAATTATTCATTGCCTTTGCAACACTGTTACAAATATATAATTAATTATGAAAAACATACTTAGCTTTTATTTATTTTTTTTTACAATCATTACTACGTTCAGTCAGTCATTTACAGGTAAAATTATAGATAAAGAAACTCAAAAAGCAATCCCAAATGCACAAGTCTATTTTATAGATTTAAAAACAGGAACATTAAGTGATACCAATGGAATATTTAAAATAACTTCGACGCACCAAAACAGCATTCACCTCCAAATATCATTTTTAGGTTATGACAATTTAGATACACTTGTAAACATTAACACAAATAAAACAGCCTATTTTTACCTTCATCGAGGACATTTTAACTTAGATGAAGTTGTAGTTTCTGCTCCAAAAGGAAAATTACAAGGAGAGAATATTGTAAGTATTGAACATAAAAAATTAAAAACTCTGCAACAAACAGCACCTTTAACTTTAGCTGAATCCCTAACTAATATATCAGGAGTATCTCAAGTAACTACTGGTTCTGGAATAGGAAAACCAGTCATAAGAGGTTTATCGGGAAATAGAATTGTAATGTATTCGCAAGGAGTTAGAATAGAAAATCAACAATGGGGAGATGAACACGGGCTTGGTGTTGGAGAAGTTGGAATAGAAAGCATCGAAGTTATCAAAGGACCAGCTTCTTTACTTTACGGTTCAGATGCTTTGGGAGGTGTATTGTATTTTATAGACGAACGCTATGCCAACGAAAACACTATCGAAAGTTTTGTTCAATCAAAATACTTGACCAACACTACTGGATTTATCAATACAGCAGGGGTAAAATTAAATAAAGGTAAAATTAAGTTCAATGTTTTTGGAACTCATTCAAGTCATGCGGATTATCAAATACCTAATTACAAACGAGTTTACAATACTCGTTTTGACGAAAAAAACATCAAAGGGTCTGTTGGTTTTAATACAGACAATTGGATTTCAAACATTCGGTATAGTTATTTAGTCAATGATTTTGGAATTGTTGAAGACAGTGTTTTTACCTCTCCCGAGCAAAATAATAAAAAATTTCCGTTACCTTATCAAACTATCAATAATCATAATTTAAGTTTCGAAAATACGATTTATACAGGTGATTCAAAATTAAAACTTATTTTAGGCTATGCCAATAATTATAGAAAAGAATTTGAAGACAATAACCAAACTCCTGCACTAGGTCTAAAATTAAAAACATTTACCCACAATTTAAAATAGTATTCTCCTGTTTATAAAGAAAAAATTGAGTTTATAGTAGGTACTCAAGGTATGTATCAAGAAAACAAAAATAATGGAACAGAAGTATTGATTCCCAATGCTAGAAAAACAGATTTAGGTGCTTTTGTTATTGGAAATTTAAAATTAAAAAAATTAAAATTTCAGGCAGGAATTAGAGGAGACGTTAGAAAAATAAACACACAGGAAATGCTAACTCCAGACGTTAACTTTGTTGCTTTAACTAAAAATTATAAAGGGTTGACTTTTTCGGGAGGAACGGTCTATAAAATTAGAAAAAGTAAACTAAGGTGTAATGTCTCTAATGGTTTTAGAGCGCCCAACACCTCTGAACTTTTATCGAACGGAATACAACCAGGAACCAATCGATATGTAATAGGTGATGTTAATTTTAAAAATGAAAATGCTACGCAATTCGATTTATCTTTCGATTATGAAGTTGAACATTTCAAATTTACTGTCAATCCTTTTTTCAATCGTATTCAAAACTATATTTACTTAGCTCCTACAAATACAATAATCGATAGTACTCATGTCTTTAAATATTATCAAACTAGTGCTATTCTTTACGGAGGAGAAGTAGGTTTTCACTACCACCCGCATCACATTCATTGGCTACACATAGAAAGCTATTTGTCAAACGTTATTGCTGAAGACAACAACGGAAACGCATTGCCATTAATTCCTCAAACCAAAATAAGTACAACTTTAAAAGCAGAACTTCAACACGAAGGTAAAATTCAATTAAAAAATGTATTTATACAAAACATTTATAAATTAAACCAAGACAGAATAGGATTTTTTGAAACAGCTACAAATTCTTATAGTTTGATTAACGCAGGATTAAACATAAAAGGTAATGCTAAAAAAATTCATTTTGAAGTAACAACAGGAGTTAAAAATATTCTAAACGTACAATATGTAGATCATTTATCGAGAATGAAGCAATTAGGCATACAAAACCCAGGAATAAACTACTACATTACCTTAAAGATAAACCTCTCCAAAAAATTGTAATTAACCAACAAAATACTAAAACAAAATTAACATTGAATATCCCCCCTCACTTAATCAGGCATTTTTCTTTCCTTTGGTCTAGTCAATACATTTTTAAGTAACTCTTCTACCATCGATTCTACAGCAGGACAAATCCCTGCATTTACCATCATTAGAGGCAAGGTCTTTTTTAAACCTCGACCGTCGGTATGCGGGTATTCAGAACAAGCCTTTGGTCTTACATCATAAATAGAACAGTAATTGTCTTCACCCAAAAAAGCACAAGGCAATCGACGCAAAACATAATCATTGTCCTCATCTTCTCTTAGATACTCAGCTACAAATTGACCTGGTTTCATTCGTAAATGCTTCGCAATTCGACTAACGTCTTTACTGGTAAATAACGGACCTGTAGTTTTGCAACAATTCGCACAATCCAAACAATTTATTTTCTTAAACGCTTTTTCATGTTCATTATTAATTATTTGATCCAACTCCCCATCTTTTTTCTGTTTCAGTTGTTTCAGTAGTTTATTATTTTGGTTTGTAATTTCTCTACGAGATAATTTCTTTACTTTATTGGTTGGCTTTGGTCTTCTTTTAGACATAATTAAGTTTAATGATTTCGATTAAAACGAATTTATTATAAAAATTAAATGGACTTATTATTTTGATTGAATTGCTTTACTTTCAAATAACGCATAAACACAGACATACTAGAAAGCGTACACAAAATAAAGCCTGTCATGCCGTCTAAAATTCCGAGTTTCAAAAAATAATCTTGAAAAAAACGAAAAGCAGGTTTCACTAAGAAATGAAACAAATTAGGCTCTTCCCCTCTTTCTGCTCTATCTTTTCCACTCATCGTCGTATATCTATCCCATTTTTCTAAATAATGAAATATATCTTTAAAAGTATAATGAATTAATTTAGATTTTAAAACACCAATAGAACCATCACATATAATTTCAGCATGTACACTTTTATTTTCATACTTACAATCATCTCGTCTAAACAATCGAATAACCTTATCCCCTTGCCAACCAGAATATTTAATTTCAGCATTCATAAAAAAATTCCTCCGTTTTATCCAAAAAGCGCTATATCCGATTTCTTTTTTAGCTAAAATTCCTTGTATTTCTTCATGCAAATCATCTCCTACACGCTCATCGGCATCCAATAAAAAAATCCATTCATGAGAAGCTTGAGGTATCGTCCAATTTTTTTGCGAAGCCGAATGCTCGTATTCTCTTTGTAAAACACGAGCTCCATTTTTCCTAGCCAATTCGACCGTATTATCGGTACTATATGAATCGACTACAATTATCTCATCTGCCCATTTTACAGATTCTATCGCAGCTTCTATATTATGAGCTTCATTGTAGGTTGGAATAATTGCGGTAACTCTATGCATCGAAAAATACTTTAATTTTTAAATCGTAAAGGTATGATTTTTATTACTTTTACCGAAAAAAGTTACCAGATACTATTTAACTACATTTATTATATTTTTATTTGGGCGTTTATACAGGCTATACACTTTTAGTTTTTATGTCGCAAAAAAAGACAACTAAGTCAAAAAGGAGCTCATAAAATCGCTCTTTTAGACAAAGTTTTACTTATTTCTGCAACATAAAAAGCTACCGTTTCTATCCTTAACGCAACAACCTAGTAAAAGATTAACAAAACGAGAATCAATGAAAATAAGCGGATTTACTTTTATAAAAAACGGAGACAAACTTTACATTCCAACCAAAGAATCTATTTTATCTATTCTTCCAATTTGCGATGAATTTGTAATTGCTCTTGGCGATTGTGATGCCGACGACAAGACCGAAGAATTGATAGCATCTATTAATTCTCCAAAAATAAAGATAGTTCGCACGATTTGGGACACAAAAAAATTTCCAAAAAATACAGAATTTGCACACCAAACAGACTTAGCTAAAGAACACTGCTCAGGCGATTGGTTATTTTATTTACAATGCGACGAAGCTATACACGAAAAAGATTTAGAAACAATAAAAACAGCTTGTCAAAAGGAATTAAAAAACAAAAACATAGATGGTTTTCTGTTTAAATACCTCCATTTTTGGGGCGACTACAACCATTACCACCAGTCACATGTTTGGTACAATAGAGAAATTAGAATAATCAGAAACTTACCCGAAATTCATTCGTGGAAAGATGCTCAAAGCTTTCGAAAATTCGAGACATGGAACGGAACCTTTCACGATTATCAAAAAAAAGAGGGAAGTAAAAAATTAAACGTAAAAGAGCTTGACGTTTACGTTTATCATTACGGCTACGTTAGACCTCCCATTATGATGACTAAAAAACGAAAAGTAAGTTCAACATCTTACCATGGGGAGAGTAAAGAAAAAGAACTTCCCCAACTTTACGACTATGGAGCTTTAAATAAAGTTTCTGTTTTTAAAGGAACTCACCCCAAAACAATGGCTCCTTGGATAGCCAAATTCAACTGGAAAGACCAGTTACAATATACAGGAAAAAGAAATCCAAACAGACCTATTTTAAAACACGAAAAATTGAAATATCGTTTACTTTCTTGGGTCGAAAACACGTTTAGAAACGGTAATCCTATTGGAGGTTTTAAAAATTATAATTTACTCCAATAATATTTTATTAGGTTACAATATTCAAAAGGCATTAGACACCAGCATTTTTTTTACTTCTCTAAGTTTTAAAACGTTAATTCTAAAAATCTATTATCGTGAGAATACTATTTTGTAAAATCAAATGATTTCTCAACAGATTCAGAATTAGTTACTAACGACTGAAGAGGTGTACAAAGTCCATTAACACAACTGTAAGCTTTTAAATCATCTTTAAAGACCGAAGATTTAAATACCGAACGATTCATCAACATTCTAACACACTCTTGTATTCCTTCAATTATAGAAGGGTGAGGATGAACCAAATCGGCTAAAACGGTTATGCTTTCTCCTGTTTTCATCAACAAAGCAACAGCCTGAATTGCACTCGATGCATGTTCTCCTATTGCTCGCATTCCCAAGACTTTCATTTCTTCGTCATTGGTTACTATAATTTTGAAAAAGCCTTGTGTTTTTCGCATTGCTATAGCTCTTGCAATACAAGAAAAATTAATTTTAACAACTTTTACCTCAAGACCTCTTTCGGCACATTGTTTTTCGTTCAACCCAACTGCTGCTACTTCTGGCTCTAAAAACATGATAGTACTAATGTTATCGTAAGATAAAGGTTCTGTTTTTTTACCAAATATTTTTTCTACAGCCTGACGCCCTTCGAGTTCCCCCATATTAACCAGCGCTATACGTCCGCTAGCATCTCCTACGGCAAAAATATTAGCTACATTTGTTTTAGTATCTACCTCTCCTATGTGGCGTCCTCTTT
>CAMZKF010000027.1 GCA_947311095.1 uncultured Flavobacteriales bacterium | reverse complement strand
GGTAAAATAATGATTTGGGTTGAAGGTGGCTCGGTACACTACTAATGAACGAACGAGAGAAACGACCAAAAGTGAACGAGAATACAACATTTACAAGACAGACCTAAGACAGAGATTTGAGGTTTTTGTTTTGTTTTCTCCTTTCTTTATACTACTTTCTCAATGTTGAAAAGGTCTTATTGCGAAGTGCGTGGATAGCAACCATCAATAGGAGGAACAGTTATCGGCAAATAAACTATTCTATTTGCAACTTTTATACTAACTTTACGTTAATATTTACTACTATCTGAAAATAAACTATGATGACGCAATTACAAGTAAACATACCAGACAATCAGCTACAATTCTTTAAAAACCTAGTTAGTAAATTAGGATATGACTATACACCTTTAAAAGAAGTAGATTGGCACGACGAATTAACTTCAAAACAACAAGAAGATATTCAAGAAGGATTAGACGACTTAAATAATGGGCGTATATATTCAGATAAGGATGTTAGAGAGGGAATTAGATTAAAAATAGAGAATGCTAAACAATTATGAATATAATTTGGTCTAAACGTGCTAAATTATCTTATAATAAATTGGTTGATGATGTTTTAGAAAAATGGGATTATACAGTGGCTGAAAAGCTTCAGAGTAAAGTTGACATATTAATTGATAATCTAAAAACTCACAATAAACTCTGCCCAAAATCAAAACAATTTAAAGTTATAAAATGTATTATTCATAAAAACACCTCTCTTATTTACAGAATTAAAAACAAATCTGAAATTGAATTAGTTACTTTTGTTTCTAATAGAAGTGATCTCAAATACTAACCAACATTAAATAATTCCTTATTTACCAGCTAAAAGCTCTTTATTTACGCTGTTTTCTCAATGTTGAGAAGGTTTTGTTGCGGAATATATGGAGTCTAACCTCCTAAATGTGCTCTTTTTTTTATAGGCTTTTCTACTGTTTTTAATTTTTCTTTATTTTCTAAATTAAAGACATCCGTTATCACAATCTCTATTCTTCGGTTTTGTTTTCGTCCTATTTCGCTATTGTTGTCCGCTATTGGAATCGCCGCTCCATAGCCAATGACTTTAATTCTATTTACACTTATTCCTTTCTCAATCAAGTATTTTTCTATTTCATTCGCTCTATTTAAAGATAGTTTATAATTATATTTTACGCTTCCTATACTATCAGTATGACCAGATATTTCAATTTTAAGAAAAGGGTTTAAAAATAAATAGTCAATTAAAACATCTAGCTCATTTGTTGTTGAATCTATTAAATTATAACTGTTAGTTTTAAATTGTATGGATGATAAACGGATACTATCATTAATTGAAGGTAAAACGGATATATTAGTATTTTCTATTGATATTAAACTATCTTTTCTTAGCTCTTTAAATTCTTTTGTGATTTCTATTATGGATACATCATCGATATAGTAATATGATGTTAATAACCCTTTACCAATATATTTCCTTTTCAAACTTTTCAGCTTTTGAAAGTTTCCTAATGTTAAAAATAATTCTCCACCTTTCGCCTCATATACGCCAGAGACTTTAACCCAACGTTCTTGTTCAGTTATAATTTTTTCACTATAAATACAACTTTCTAATTTATTTAAGTTAGGTTTTTTCTTGTATATTTCTTCTTCAGATAAATATATACCCAATCCAGAATATGCTAACCCATCTATGTTTTCTAAAGCAGTATAAAATTCAATTTTATACTTTCTTCCTTTAACCAAAGAAGAACTTAATTTACCTTCTAAATATTCTCTATATCTCCAATTTCTTTTTCTAAAGTAAACAACTAGACCAATATGATGAGAACCTGTTCGAGATAGTAAATAGTTATCTTTCCTGAAACAGTTTTGTCCATTAGTAAAGTAGTCTACTGACCCATTTTTAGTCGCTTGCTTCCAATTAGTAACCCCATTTAAAGAGAATAGAGTAGGACAGTTTTCGCTTCTTTTTGTATTCTCCTCAAAACTTGGATTTAAAACCAAGTTTTGAGAATATGTATTTAACTCAAGAAATAAAAATACTGAAAGTATTAACTGATAAATATTCATTAAGGTTAAAATTTTAAAAATTCATCATAAAAATTCTTTGAAACCAATTAGGCCTTCTTAATATCATATATTTATATCTAATATCTTGCATAATTTGAATTGTCCCAGCTGTTTTTATATCTATTTGCAATAAAGTAGTTTTTTTAAAAGCAGGGTTTAATCTTTGACTTAATTTATCAAGTAATAGTGTTATACCAAAAGTTTGACCAGTATTAAGGTTTACTGGAGGTAGAGAACCTCCAAAAGCACCTAAATTTAACTTAGCTAAGAAATACTTAAAAGCTGTGCCTAAAAAGGGTAATGGAGTAGCATAAGCTCCTGAATAGTAATTACCGTCTTCCATACTAGGTATAAAACCAGTTGATAAACCAGGACTACCAAACCTAGTCCTAAAACCATTAGAACCATACCCTTTAACTTTTACATAATTGAAATTTCTCAAAGGATTGTTACCTCTATTTACAATAGTTCGAATACCTGTTAATCTAGCTCCTATGGGGATATTTAAATGATTATAAATTGTATTATTTCCAGAAACGGTTTGATTTAAACTCTCCTCCCATTCTGAACTAACCCACTTACCTAAATTAACTGTTTGAGCTTTGCTTTCCCTCCCTCCAAAAGTTCTTTGTCCCCAGTTTTTAATTTTTCTAAAGCCATGACCTAGACTTTGAGCTAAAGACATTCTAGATTGATTTCGTTTTCCTTTGGGACCTCTCCTCCATCTATTTTTACCTACTTTATATCGCCTTTTTGAACTAAATTTTTTACCAGGACCTTTTGAAGCGAGACCTAAAGGGTCGTTATAGTAAACAGGATTATCGTCAAAGGCGACATAAGGAGATTGCCAAGGGAATTTATCTCCAAGTGGGTCAACACTTAGCCACTTTCCTAACCTAGGATCTAACTGTCTAAACTGAGTAGTATAAGAATTTCCTTTCCCTTTTACTTCATTATCCATTTCAGAACCCTGATATCCGAAGGTATAATTTTTACCTCCATTTCTATTCGGCATCAACATCCCAAGGTGGTAATAATCTTCGACCCCTTTTTTAGTTGTCGAAAAATCGACTATTCGCACTTTTTTAGGAGACGAATTTTTGCTTAT
>CAMZKF010000026.1 GCA_947311095.1 uncultured Flavobacteriales bacterium | reverse complement strand
GTATAGATGCATTTAGAGCTAAAATTGAAGAAGAAATGACCTCAATGTTTAAAAATGATAGTGACCGTTTATTTAAAAAAGAATTTGCTAATAAATTAATCAAAAAATTAGATTTAAACTTACCTGATACATTCTTAAAAAAATGGATAAGTCTTTCGAATAAAGATGTAACACCAGAACAAGTTGAAGCTGAATACGACCAATATGCAGAATCGTTGAAATGGCAATTGATTGAAAACAAAATCATAAAAGACAACGATTTGAAAGTTTCTAACGATGACGCAATTGAATATACAAAAGAATTGTTGGCTAGTCAATATGCTCAATACGGAATGATGGTTCCAGAAGAAGAAGAGTTTAATCAAATGGCAGCTTCTGTTTTGAAAGATGAAAAAGAAGGAAAGAAAATTTACGATGCTCTTTACGATCAAAAAGTAATGAATTTCTTAAAAGATGCTGTAAAAATTGAAGAAAAAGAATTAAGTTTTGATGATTTTGTAAAAGTTGCTCAAGCTTAATTAGTTATTGATATAATTATAAAAAAGACCAATGTATGCTCATTGGTCTTTTTTTATAAATAAAAAGTAAATACAAATCAGATGTTTAAAGAAGAAGATGCTACAAGTAAAATAAGCGACTTAGGTGAATTTGGCTTAATTGATCACATTACTAAAAAAGTTAAAATTAGAAATTCTTCAACAAAATTAGGAATAGGAGATGATGCCGCTATTCTAAATCATGAGAATAAAGATATTGTTGTAACCACAGATTTATTGGTTGAAGGTGTACACTTCGACATGGTTTTTACCCCCTTGAAACACTTAGGGTATAAAGCTGTAGTTGTAAATGTAAGTGATATTTACGCCATGAATGCTCTACCTAGACAAATTACAGTTTCCTTGGCTATTTCGAGTAAATATAGTGTCGATGCTATTGAAGAAATTTACGAAGGAATAAATTTAGCTTGCGAACGTTATGGAGTTGATTTTATAGGTGGCGACACTACTTCAAGTTTATCTGGTCTAATGATTAGTATTACTGCTATTGGAGAAATAGAGAAAGGAAAATCCGTATTAAGAAGTGGAGCTAAAGAACACGATTTAATCGTTCTTTCTGGAGATGTTGGAGGAGCTTATATTGGATTAACTATTTTGCAACAAGAAAAAGAAGTTTGGAAAGTTAATCCCAATTCTCAACCCGATTTTCAAGGAAAAGATTACGTATTGGAACGCCAGTTAAAACCTGAAGCAAGAAAAGATGTTATAGAATTACTAAAAGCCTTAGATGTTGTGCCTACAAGTATGATTGACGTTTCAGATGGAATATCTTCTGAAATAATGCACGTTTGCAAAGCTTCTAAAGTCGGATGTAACATTTATGAAGAAAAAATACCGATAGACCCTACGACTTATCAAACTGCTAGAGATTTTGATTTAGACCCTACAATGTGTGCTTTAAATGGAGGTGAGGATTATGAATTAATTTTCACCATTTCTCAAGCTGATTTTGACAAAATAAAAGGAAATCCAAATTTAACGGTTATTGGTCATATCACATCAAAAGAATCGGGTACAAATTTAATTTCATCGGGAGGCTCTGTCATCGGCTTAAAAGCTCAAGGCTGGGATGGTTTCAAAAGAAATTAAAAAAAAGCACTTCTATGAAGTGCTTTTTTTTAGATTTTTCACTCAAGCTGAGTAACCGTTCTTTTCATTTTCTTTTGAATAACTTTAAAATGATGCTCATCTTCTGGCGTAATCAACGAAATGGCAATACCTTTATTTCCTGCTCTTCCCGTTCGTCCGATTCTATGAATATAATCTTTTGGAGATCTGGGCAATTCATAATTAATCACCAGTGGTAGCTTTTCTATATCTATCCCTCGCCCTATTAAATCAGTTGCGATAAGAATTTCTAAATCTCCATTTTTAAAATTATTCAAAACCCTTTGTCTTGCTCCCTGACTTTTTTTTCCATGAATAACCGATGGCTGAAAACCATTTTTTCTTAATTTATCAAAAACGTTATCGGCTTGATAAGTTGACGACGTAAAGATTAGAGTTTGCTGTCCTTTATATTTGTTTAAAATAGAACGTAATAAAGGTCCTTTCTTTTCTGAACTCACAGAATAATATAATTGTTCGATAGCGTCTAATGACAAATCTTCCTCTTCTATTTTTACAACCACAGGATCAACTAATGTCAACTTTTTAATCTGCTTTATATTTTTATTGAGCGTTGCCGAAAACAATAGATTTTGCTTTTTATTGGGTAGTAAATCTAAAATTTGTTCCATTTCTTTTTTAAAACCTAGATTCAGCATTTTATCAGCTTCGTCCAACACTAGAATTTGAACCAGCGACAAATGAACCGCTTTTGATTTTACCAAATCCAATAAACGCCCTGGAGTAGCAACAAGAACATTTACATTTTGCATTTTTATCATTTGAGGATTAATTGACACTCCTCCATAAACAGCAAATGTTTTTATTCTTTCTGGTAAACCTCTCGAAAAAGTCCCAAATACCTCCCCTACCTGAATCGCCAATTCTCTAGTTGGAACAAGTACTAATACTTCTATATGTCTATTTTTGGTTGCTCCTTTTTTTTGTAAACGATTCAAAATTGGCAGGACATAACTCGCTGTTTTTCCCGAACCTGTTTTAGCGATACCCAACAAATCTTTTCCAGCCAAAATAGGAGGAATCACTTCTTCTTGAATTGGAGTTGGAGTTTGATAATTTTCTTTTTTAAGTGTGGGAGTAAATGCTTTATTTAACTTAAACGAATCAAATGTTAATGCCATGCAATTTATATTTTTCTGTAAAAATAGTTAAATTCATAAGGAGAGGTAGTCTTCTTCCATTTTTTAATAAAAAAAGCTCAATTTTAATTAAATTGAGCTTTTAAAAAAAATTGTTTTGTTTACCAAACAGCATCGGGATACTTATTGTTTAAGTATTGTAAATCGAGTAAAATGTAACCAAAAAAATCTGTATGATGACCATTTTTACCATATTCAAGCGAAAACAAAGGAACTTCAGGCATTTTTAGGGTTGCTTTTTTCAACACCTCATCTACCTTACTTATCCACTGCTCTTTCACTTTATCCAAATCAACTCCTACACCACTTTTTATTACAGCTTCGTCTGTCTCGTCCATAAAAAACAATTCGTCTTTATACATAAACAAATGATTCAAAGCATCTTGTATTTTTTGATGACTTTCTACCGTTCCGTCTCCCAATCGGTACATCCATTGAGTACTTCTTCGCAAATGGTAAGTTACTTCTTTTAACGATTTTACTGCCAATGCAGCCAACGTTTCATCTTTACTATTCTGCAACGCTTCTAAAAAGTAAAACTGATACACATCGAACATAAACTGTCGAGCCATTATATAACCAAAATGCTCGTTAGGGTATTCAACCAATTGGACATTAAAATATTCTTGTTCTGCTCTCCTAAAAGCGAAATCATCGGCGGTTTTATTACCGTCCAATTCGGCTACATATTTGTACATTGCTTCTGCAAAACCAACATGGTCTAGCCCTACATTAGTGATTGCCAAATCTTCTTCCAAAAAAGGTCCATAACTTGAATATTCTGCCAATCGACAACCCAGTATCCAACTATTATCGGCTATTCTTAAACTATATTTTTGTAAACTATTCATTTTTAAATAGGTGTTTTAAAACTGTTTTTTTTAGCTACTCTAATCGAATATTAAATCAGATTGAGTCTATTACAATTATTAAATTTTGTTTATTATCAGTTACTAAATATTTTTAGCACCTTCAGGCATTACATAAAACGTGGGATGTCTATATGCTTTATCGTTGGCAGGGTCAAAAAACGCACCATTATCTTCTGGCTGACTAGCTACTATATCATCTGCTTTAACCAACCAAATAGCAGTTCCTTCCGAACGTCTAGTATATAAATCTCGGGCATTTTCCATTGCCATTTCCTTGTCATAAGCATGTACAGCACCCACATGTCTAAATGGTTTACCTGGTTTACTCTGCACAAAAACTTCCCAAATTGGGCCTTGATTATCTTTACTCATCTCTATATTTTTTTTGTACACTTTAAATGTACAATGTTATTATTTTGGGCGTTCGAGCGGGCTATCCTCTATATCTTTTCTGTAAAAAAACAGAAAAGGATGCCGTTTCTATCCCTAACGCAATTCTATTTTTAGTTTTAGAAAAATTGAAAATAGGTTCAATTATTCTTAGCTCCATAAGCCAAAGCAGCTTCCCTAACCCAAGCACCTTCTTCGTGTGCTTTTATATGATGTTTTAAACGTTGAGCGTTACAAGGTCCATTTCCTTTTATAACATTCCAAAACTCGTCCCAATCAATTTCGCTCGTTTTGTAAGAACCATTTTCTTGTAACTCCGCTTTTTCATCTGGTATTTTTAATCCAATTAGCTCTATTTGAGGTATTGTTTTATCTATAAACTGCTGACGCAAATCATCGTTTGTTTCTAGCTTTATACCCCAAGTCATCGAATCTTTAGTATTTGCCGAATCAGAATCATGAGGACCAAACATCATAAGCGAAGGCCACCACCATCTATTTAAAGCTCCCTGAGCCATTTCTTTTTGTTCTTTAGTTCCTTTAGCTAAATTTGCCATTATTTCATAGCCTTGTCTTTGGTGAAAACTTTCTTCTTTGCAAATTTTTACCATCGCTCTCGAATACGGTCCATACGAGGTTCTTTGCAACGAAACTTGATTGACAATAGCTGCTCCATCAACCAACCAGCCAATAGCTCCCATATCAGCCCAAGTAGGCGAAGGATAATTAAATACACTCGCATATTTTGCTTTTCCTTCATGTAACCATTCTATAAATTTATCTCTTGAAACGCCTAGTGTTTCAGCTGCGCAATATAAATATAAACCATGCCCTCCTTCATCTTGAATTTTAGCCATCAATATTTTTTTAGCTCTAAGGCTAGGGGCTCTTGTTAGCCAATTTCCTTCGGGTTGCATTCCTATTACTTCCGAGTGTGCGTGTTGAGACATTTGACGAACTAAAGTTTGTCTATATTTTTCGGGCATCCAATCTTTTGGCTCTATTTTAATTCCAGCGTCAATTTTCGCTTGAAATTCTTCCATTTTATTCTGATCTTCCATATTTTATTATCAATCTAAAATTGTTTTCCCCTAAGTTAATAAATACTATCCTTTTTTTATCACTTTTTTTATTTTTTTTAAATACAGATTCCTTTTTTAGAATTATTCTTAAACCAATTGAATCTTAAAATGCAATAAAAGGAAATTAAATTTATTTATCGAACTTCATAATTTAATTGATTTTATTCAAAACCAATCTATTGCTTTCAATCCTTTTGACAGCAGAATTTCATTTGTTTTAATAAAATGATTGTTCCCAAACCAATACCCCCTATTAGCACTCAAAGGAGATGGATGTCCACTTTCCAATACGACGTGTTTCGTTTGATCTATTAATTTTATTTTTTTCCGAGCAAATCCTCCCCATAATAAAAAGATTACATTTTCTTTTTTTTTTGAAATTGCCTTTATTGTTGCGTCTGTAAATTTTTGCCACCCTATATTTTGATGAGAATTGGCTTCAGAAGCTCGAACAGTCAGCGAAGCATTTAACAACAACACTCCTTGATTAGCCCAACTTAACAAATCTCCATTCGAGGAAATATCACAACCAAATTCATTTGAAATTTCTTTAAATATATTTTTAAGTGACGGAGGCAAAGGGACACCATTTGGAACAGAAAAACACAACCCATTTGCTTGTCCTACCCCATGATAAGGGTCTTGACCAATAATCACAACTTTAACCTTGTTGAAATCGGTGTGGTTGTAGGCAGAAAAAACAGATACTAAAGGAGGATAAACAGCTGCTACTTTAACTTCTTCTTCTATTTTTTTTTCTAATTCAATAAAATAAGGAGCTTCAAATTCTTCCTTAAGGATATCGCGCCAATTTTGGTCAATGTAATGTAACAATTTCATTTTAACTACTTTTATGTTAATAACTATAACAACTAAAAAAATAAAAAACTTGATTTATGTCACAAATATTAATATGTTTGTGTTTTTAAAAGCTAAACTTATATCAATTCTATTGATTATTCAGGCTTTTTTTATTATAATTATTTATTTGAAACACAACTATTATGAAATTTATTAAGCCATTATTAATTGCAGGAATAATCTCTTTAAGTTTTTCTTCATGCTTTTTATTTCGTTCGAGCCACCAAAGTTGTCCAGCTTATGGTCAAGAAATAAAACAACAAAATAATAATAAAGATGTAATCATTGATAATGAAAATGTAGAAGAAATTCAAGAAGCTTAATTTTTCATTCTAATTAATAAAAAAGCTCCTTTATTGTAAATAATAAAGGAGCTTTTTTATGCTCTTACTTTTTTTCGGCCATTAAAGTTTCTATTTCTTCTACTTCAATAGGTATATTTTTCATTAAATTAATAGGGCTTCCTTTTTCTTGTACAACATAATTATCTTCCAATCGGATACCTAATTTTTCTTCTGGAATATAAATACCTGGTTCGATAGTAAATACCATTCCTGCCTGAATAGGTTCGGTATATAATCCGTAGTCGTGGGTATCTAAACCTATAAAATGAGATGTTCCGTGCATAAAATATTTTTTATAAGCAGGCCAATTCGGATCTTCATTTTTTATATCCTCTTTTGTAATTAATCCTAAGTTCAGAAGCTCTTCTTGCATCAAAAGTCCTACCTCATGGTGGTAATCTCCAATTAAAGTTCCTGCTGTTAAAATTTTCTCTGCTCCTTTTTTTACTTTAAGTACTGAATTGTAAACGGCTTTTTGTCTATCTGTAAATTTTCCATTTACAGGAAAACATCTGGTTAAATCGGAAGAGTAATTGGCATATTCAGCTCCAAAATCCATTAAAACAACCTCACCATCTTTACATTCTTTATTGTTTTCTATATAATGGAGTACACAAGCTGAATAACGAG
>CAMZKF010000025.1 GCA_947311095.1 uncultured Flavobacteriales bacterium | reverse complement strand
TTATAATAAGATGAACTTTCTTGAAAAATTCGCTGATAATAAGTCAATGCTTTATCAAACTCTCCTTGATTAAAATAGTTTAACGCCAATCTTTGGTCTTGTTCAGATTGAGATATCCCAACATTGAGAATGGAAATAAAAAAACCTAATAATAATATTTTGATGCTCTTTTTCAATTAAAATGTTCTTGTTTTATTTTTTATATACGCTGCTACTGAATCGTGGGCAAACATCATATAATCGATGTGTTGTAAATAAATGGTGAGTGCGCTGTCGAGACGATTAACGTTTTGGGTTTCGGTCTGAAGTGCTTCTGCTGCTTCTTCTCCTTGTATGGATACGTTTGTTAAATCGTCTTTTAAATCTTTTAGTTGATTTTCGACTAGTGTTAGATTTTCTTCTAGTGGTTTTTTGCTTGCTCCTATGGCTTTTGACCCTGTTTTTATGGCTCTATAAATGTCTAATGCATTCATAAAGTCGGTGTCGATGGTATCTTTAAAATAGTATTTTTTTATAAGTCCCATACTTTCGTTGTATTCTTTTTGTGCTACTTTGATTGCTAACACATCGATACCGTTGTATTTTTTTTTAAGCACCGCTACTTTTTCTTGCAATTCATTGACGTTGGCGATTGCTTTTTGATCTGGGGAAGAACAAGAATTAAGCAGTAGAATTATACTGAAAAGGAGTGTAATTAATTTGGTCATTGTTTTTTTATTGAGCAAGGTACAACATTATATTTTACGTTCATTTAAACGTGTGTCAATTGCTAGGAAAAGAACTGTTTTATTTCGCTTTTTTTTAATTTAGTTGAAATCCATTATTTTCTTATTTATTGCCAGCAAAACTATTTCATTAGTTTAACAGGATTTTTATCAAAAATAATTCCTTTTTTTTCTGTGAGGGATAGGAGCTTTGTTTGAGCTCTTTTTTGTTTTTTTTTCTTGTAAAAAACAAAAAAAGCGAGTGCGGATAGCCCGACCCCGATTTTTTTTCGGGGTCACAGCCTTATTCTATTCCTAATTTATAATGTCGAATTTTGTGTACGGTATTAATGCTTTGGGTATTTTGATTCCTTCTGCTGTTTGGTTGTTTTCTAACAATGCTGCAACGATTCTTGGCAGAGCCAATGCGCTTCCATTTAAGGTATGTGCCAACTGTGGTTTTTCGCCATTTTCTTTGAATCTTAGTTTTAGTCGGTTGGCTTGAAAGGTTTCGAAATTGGATACAGAACTGACTTCCAACCATCTTTCTTGTGCTACCGAAAATACTTCTAAATCGAAGGTTAGTGCTGAGGTAAATCCTAAATCGCCTCCGCATAATCGAAGTACTCGATAGGGTAATTCTAGTTTTTCTAATAGTGATTTTACGTGTTCGACCATTTCGTCTAGCAACTGATAGCTTTGGCTAGGGTGTGCGACTTGTACTATTTCTACTTTATCGAATTGGTGCAATCGGTTGAGCCCTCTTACGTCTTTTCCATACGACCCTGCCTCTCTTCTAAAACATGGTGTGTATCCTGTTTTTTTGATTGGCAAATCTTTTGGATCGACGATTACGTCTCTAAATATATTGGTAATTGGCACTTCTGCGGTTGGAATTAGGTATAAATTGTCGGTTGCATCGTGATACATTTGACCTTCTTTGTCTGGTAATTGCCCTGTACCAAAGCCCGATGCTTCGTTGACTAATAAGGGGGGAATGACTTCGTTGAATCCTGCGTTTTCGGCTTCGTCGATAAAGAAATTGATTAGTGCTCTTTGTAATTTTGCTCCTTTTCCTAAATAAACAGGAAATCCTGCTCCTGATATTTTTACTCCTAGTTCAAAGTCGATTAGATTGTATTTTTTTGCTAATTCCCAATGTGGTAAGTTATATTTTCCTAAATCTGGAATTTCGCCTTTGGTCATTACGACTTCGTTGTCTTCGTCAGTTTTTCCTTTGGGTACTGTTGGATTGGGAACGTTGGGTATTTGATATAACAGTTGATTTAATTTTTCTTTTAACTCACTTCCTTTTTCTTTAAGAATTTTTGCAGTTTCTTTTAGTTCAGGAGCTTTGGCTTTTAGTTCGTTTGCTTCTGCTTGTTTTCCTTCTTTGAACAACATTCCGATAGATTTAGCAATTCTATTGCTTTCGGTAAGAACTTCGTCTAATTCTTGCTGTGTTTTTCTGCGTTGTTCATCTATTTCTAAGACTTCATCTAGCATTTTTGAAACATCGATATTTCGTGCTTCAAAAAGTTTGTTCATTTCGTCTTTTTGTTCTCTTATTCTTTGAAGTTCTAACATTTTTTTATTGTAATTTTCTTTATGTGAATCAAAGATAAAAATAAAAAAGGAAAATGAGGAATTGTTTTTAAAAATTAGTTGGTTAGTTTTTTTGATAAAACGAGAAAACTGATTGGGTCTATTTTCTAAAACTAATACACTTTTCTGACATAAAGGAAAGACGAAAATTATATTTAAAATATTTCAAAAAAATAAAACGTTACTCGGGAGATGATTTTTGTAAACTATTTCACTCTCCGATGCTAAACTTTCAATTATTGGAAGACGAAGAAATAAAAAATATTTATTGTGAATCGTGTAAATAACGCTTGTTTTAACTTGAATTTAAAGCATTAAAAAAACGCTCTTACTTGTATTCCTCCTGTGTGTATTGTCTTGTTCTTTTTACTGTCCCGTCCTGTATAATTTAAAGATAGTTGCAGATTGTTTGCTAATGTTCGCTGTATAGAGCAATTCCAAGTATAGTTAATTCCTTCTTGCAAGGCGTTTAACATTTGAAATGATATGTTGTTGTTTTCTTCTCCAATGTATTTATTGTTAATATAATTAAACGAAGCTGTTATTATTCCTCTTTTTAATTGATTGTACTTTAATTCGATGCCATAATTATTTATAAACGCTTTTTCTTTTGTTGGTAATTTATTTTGCTTGTCTTCGTACTTTGCTGTTACTGCTATTCTAAGTTTTGTTGAAGGTTGATAGGCTAATTTTATTTCCGATTTTTGTGACGCTATATTATAATTTCGATTAGCAGCATAATCTACGCTGGCTACTTTTGTACCGACAGTTTCTTGTAGCTGAACTAAAAACATTTTGGTAATATTCCATCTTATTTTAAGACTATTACTACCCCTTGTTCTTGCGTCAAAACCATTTGCTAATAATATTTTATTTTGAGCAACTAGATAGGTTTGCTCTATCCCAAATTTAGCGTTACTACGATTAAAATATATTGAATTTCTAAATGAATTGTTTAAGGTTTGTAAATTGGAATCTGCAATATTTTTTACAAATGGATTGGCAAATTCTTTTATTTTGTTGAGTGTTGTTTTTCTATTTGTTCTTAGCGATGTTTGGGAACTAAATTTGTTGATTAACTTATTTATTTTTGTTTTTTTCTTTAACAAATACCTTGGATTTATATTCATCACTTCGTTAAAACTATTGTTGTATGTTTTTATGTAATTTTGAGAAGGAGTAAAGACTCTTATGTATTTTGCTTGATCAGAAAACACAGCCGTTTCAAATTCATTTATATCTTTTATCCCATCGTCATTATAATCATTCCAAGTATAAATTCCCTGACCAGCAACCACTTCTATGTAGGTAAATTCTTTTTTTAATTCCAAACCACTTCCCACTTCATAATAAGTATAGAGAGATATAGCTCCTTTTAACAATTTCAGGTTGTGATTGACTCTATTTAAAAGGGTGTTTTCTGGTTTTATATTCGTTAATAAGGTGTCTTTTATTTTAAGCATTCGATAGGTTGTTGTCCATCTTATTTTATGATTTTTATTAAATTGATAATTTATTTTAAGCCCTGGATTTCTAGCTAAAGCTGTGGGAGTTAACTTATTTTGCTTTACTTTTTTGTTGTACCGTTCTCCGTAAAACAATTCTATTTTAGATTTACTAGTATCGCTATTGCTGATGTATGTTTTCCATTCATAAAATTGATAGCTATTTAATTTTAAACTATCATTATTATACTTTTTATTTCTTTCTTGAACGTCGTTAAAGCCTAATTTTATTTTGTTTATATTTTTTGATAAATAGGTTTTATGTCTGAGGTAATTTGTTTTTTCAAGACTTTTAGAGATCAATAGACTTCCATTGAAATCTAAATCTATTCCTTTTTTTGATTTTATAATCACGCTATTCTTGTACCCTTCATAACTTTTATCAATTTGATACGTGTTGGACTGCAGTTTTATTGATTGTTGTTGTTTTTCTAATGTAACTCCAAAATTAGCCAATGTTTGCAAGCTTTTAGCGTTTAGCCCTTGCGTGTTCCAATCTCTTGTGAACTCAATTGCTCTATACCTTTCTATCCAATTAAAATGTTCTGTTATCACTTCCGCTTTACCTTCTGTAATCACGCTCCAATTTTTAATTATACTATCTTTTTTATTTTGAAGCGAAACAGTAAACCCAAATCCTACATTATCATTTTTATCCAATTCAGAAAACGTATTTACATCTTTATTGCTCATTGCTGTTTCCACTTTTAATAAGGTATTTCGATTCATTTGTTGCTTCGTTCCTAAAGTTATTAATTGTCTTTTTTGTGGAGTTATCAACGTTTTTACAGGAGCGTAACTTCCCTTATGTACAAGAATATTATCGACGGTATCGGGAGCTATCCATTTATATTTCTTACCAAAAGGACTGAATCCATCTAGTTCATAATCTCCTTGTGTTTTAGAAAATGAAAGCTGAAATTTGGCACTATCTTCATTGGTTGAATATTTGAATATTTGATAACCTAAGCTATCTATTTTTTTATACATTACTTGATTGGAATTATACTCTACCGAATCTACACTTGGGAAATAAGCATTATTCAAGTTATCGCCAAGATTGGCTAAATAGTTTTTTTCTTCTTTTGACAAATTCTGTTGCAAGGGTTGATTTTTTGCATCTTGCTCCGAATAAACATTTAACCACCAGTCGGATTTCTTTCCTATAAATTCATTAGACGATTCGACAATAGAACGAGCATAATTTTTGTCCGAGTATTGAAATTCTACTATTATTCTTTTGTCTTTTGTTATAATTTGATTGGTTGTAAAGGTTATTTCCGCCGTATTATAATCTATAGTATAATCATTTGCAGCTCCTCTCGTTTTTAACCTCCCGTCGATATAAACTCTTTCTGTCCCACTCAAAATAATTATAAACTGTTCGTTATCTGCTCCTTTTAATTTATAAGCCCCTTGATTTCCTTCTATCCCTTGAATCACATTTCTAGAGAATTTTCCTTTTGAAATTGCCGCACTTGCTCTGTTTTTTATTATCCTATTTTTATTTTTTAGAATTGTTTTTTTTGAAAAAGAACCACCTTGCGCTCTTTTATAGTATTTAAGAAAGTAACCTTTCGGTTTTTTTAGCCAAAAATCTCCAGCTTGTAACTTCCATTTATCTCCCGAAAATAATTTTATATAGACTTGATCAAAATTGTTGAGTTGTTGCGTATTTCCCTCTGGTTGAATAGGTAAATTATCATCTGTAATGGATGCTACAATCTCTATATCGTTACTAATTGCACCTGTTAACTGTAAGTTTAAATTAGAATTGAGCGATAAATCTTGAGCCGAACCAAACAACACTCCTCTCGACAAACTGCCTGTTTTACTCAGTCTATGAGCGTTAAACAAGTCCGTTTTGGGAACATCTAGGGAATACCTTATTGGAGTTTTAGTTGTTTTTTCGACATTAAATAATTGACTTAAATCTTTGTTGTTATATTTTTTATTTAAGTCAATAGGAAGCACCCTATATTTTACTTCTATCGTATCTATCTTGCTTGACTTCCACGTTAATTCTGCCTTAACGTAATTGATTTTATAATTGAGAATTGAAACCTCCTCTCCCTGTTTTTTAATAACAAAATCTATAGGTGAAATACTAAGTGTATCTAGCTTTACAACCGTATCCTTTAGTATAAGTTTTTTTATTCTTAAATTCGACTGCCCGTAACCAATGCTTACAAATAGAGCAAATACTAACGTTATTAAGAATTTTTTATATTTAGGGTTATAAATCATTTTGAATTGTAAATATAACGCTATTTATTTCTTTTAATTTTGTTAAGAATCTTACTATTTGATTTATTTGACACTCAAACCATATAGACTTTCTATTTTTAGAAACAAAAATTACTGAACCACAATTAATATTCCCATAAAACTAAGTTCTTTTTACATTTTACAAAATAAATCTTAATTTTTCAAATACACTCTATCCTGAAATCAAACAACCATTTATACCAATTAAATAATGTAATTTATAACTAATTTTATTATCACTTATAGTTATTCAAATAAAATAACAATACTAAGGCTATTCTAATTTTATTATCATCGTCTAAACAAAAATAAATTCCGTTTTTTCATATCGCATTTCATTTGGCATTACTATTCTTACTGGTCATTTTCAAAAAACCTATTTCTTTTTTTGTCAAAGCTCTATAATTACCTCTTGTTAGGTTTTCTTTTTTTATTCCAGCAAATGTAATTCGATCTAGTTTTTGAACTTCATACCCCAACTCATTGAACATACGTCTTACAATTCTATTTTTCCCCGAATGCAAGGTTACAATTACTACTTTTCTATTCCGTCCTTTGTCGCCAAATTCTACCTTATCAAATTTCGTATAACCATCTTCCAATTCCAATCCTTTTAAGAGCTTTTCTTTATTTTCATCCGAAATACCTTTACTTAGTTCAGCTGTATAAGTTTTCATTACATTGTAACTCGGGTGCGTCAATCGTTTTGCCAAATGCCCATCGTTTGTACACATAATAAGCCCTGTTGTATTTCTGTCCAATCTTCCTACGGGGTATATTCTTTCACTACACGCATCATCCATTATATCCATTACTGTTCTTCTTCCTTGTGGGTCGTCTGCGGTAGTGATGCAATCTTTGGGTTTGTTGAGCATAAAATATTTAAACCGTTGGCGACTAAGCAATTTCCGACCATATTTTACCGTATCTGTCGATTGCACTTTATACCCCATTTCGGTAATTTTTTTTCCATTTACCGAAATATCTCCTGCAGCGATAAGCTTATCTGCTTCTCTTCTTGAGCACACACCTGCATCTGCGATAAACTTATTTAATCGAACTTCGTAAGCGTTCTTATCTGACTTGTTATTTCTACTTTTTTTCATAATCAACACAAAAGTATTCATTATTAACTAATAATACCTGCTCTATTTTGAAAATACCTTATTAAAATTGTTTTTATCTCCTCCTCTTTCAAAATAAAACTTCACCATAGCTACGGCTA
The DNA here is from genome assembly GCA_947311095.1 of uncultured Flavobacteriales bacterium. GTDB lineage: Bacteria > Bacteroidota > Bacteroidia > Flavobacteriales_D > Parvicellaceae > S010-51. Next base: position 6,161 of record CAMZKF010000025.1, on the reverse strand, counting down.
TATTTTATTTTTCAGAAGCTATTAATTAAAGGTAAGAGCAAAAAAACTCCGTCGATTAATCCTGAATAAAACAATTCAGTTTGATTTTCTTTCACTTTAATAATTAAAACAAATGCCACTACTAACGGAATAACTTGTCCCAAGGTAAAAAAACTAAAAACAGATATTAAAAAGCAAACTCCTAGCAATGTCTTAGCTATATTTTTAGACGTTTTCACTCCAAAATATAGAGGTATTGTTTTTGTATTTTTATGGTCATGAGCTAAATCTCGAATATCAAAAGGAATTGTAAGAGCAATTGTAAACAAAAAATTAAATATAAACAACAGAATCATTTCTAAATTGATGGTCAATCCTAATTCTAAAAAAGGCAAAACAACAGATGTTACAGTCCAAGTAATTGCAATCAAAAATATTTTTAAAAAAGGAATATCTCTCAACGATTTATTTTTAGAAAACAAAGAAACACTATAAAACAAAGAAACAAAAGAGAAAGGAAGTAACTTAATAAAATCGTGAAAAGAAAATATTTTAAAAAATAAAACCAAGGTAATAACTGAACTAACAAGAACTACAAAAACTAAAATTCCAACATGCTTCATAATCCAAAGATGCCGAGGAGTATGATTTTTTTTTTTGGAAATAATGTTTAATCAATCGTTGTGAATTATAAATAGAAAATGTAGCAAAAAAAACAGTTAGAACAACAGTTTTATTAACTTCTGTATGAAGCAATAAATATGTATTTGCAGTTAAACCCGCAGCGCAAATGGCAATCCATAAATTACCATAAACAATTAACTCTATTCCTTTTTTTATTACTGACAAGACTGAGGAGTTGAACTATACCCAATCATTCCTACAACGATTCCCGACAAAGAACCCAATAAAGATGATTTTATACGTTTAAATCTTCGCACTTTTTTAAATCCATCTATATATTGCTGATTCATTAAGTAAGTCGGATCAGAAGCGTGCTTTGCCTTCATTTTAGGTTTAATAGCTCCAACAATAATAGGAACAACAAAAGGAACTATTATTTGAGCTATAGACGGTTGTCGTTTAAACAGACCTGCTTGAACAACTGTTCCATCGTTACAAGTATATCCACTTGAAAGGTAAGTATCATATAGCGAAACGCCTAACCCCAATCCAAAACTAAAAGCTAACGTCTTTTTTACACTAAAACGATTGTAAGCATCTTCTTCGCCATAAATGAACATCCGCATTTCATTTTTTGTATAATAATTATAGACTGTTGTATCTGTTTTATAAAGTACGCTTTCTTTTTTATCCTTGTCTGTAATCGAATAAACTCGATTCATTTCAAAACTAAAAGGTTTTATTTTTCCCGATTTTTTTTTTGAAATTAAAATTGACTAAATCTTCTGATTTACTTAAAAATTTTCCCTCGTAACTTTTTCCGTTCAACAGCAATATTTTATCCTGAGCTAAAAAAGGGTTAGCAATAAAAAAAAGAATAGAAACGAGTGTAATAAAACTAAAAATGCGCATTGTTTTCTGAAATTTAATGACAAAGATAAACTAATTGACTAAAAGAAAGCCTTGCTATCAACATTTCTTATTTTATAAAACCCATAAAACATAAAAAAAATAAGCCTCATTATTAATAACTTTGAGCTATGACAATTTTAAAAAACCACTCATTATTAAATTACAATACCTTTGGAATAGATGTAACTGCAAAATATTTAGCCCTTGTCAATTCGCTTGAATCATTAAATCTATTATTAAGTAATAATTTATATTCAAATGAAGAAAAATTAATTTTAGGAGGAGGTAGCAATGTCTTATTTACCCAAGACCAAAATTCGTTAGTCTTACTTAATCAAATAAAAGGCATCAAAGTAGAGTCCGAAGACGCTAAAAGCTGGATAATAAGTGCTGGAGGAGGAGAAAACTGGCACGACTTTGTTCTTTTTTGCATCAAAAATAATTATGCAGGAGTAGAAAACATGAGTTTAATACCAGGAAGTGTTGGAGCAAGTCCTATACAAAACATAGGAGCTTATGGAACAGAAATAAAAGATGTCTTTGAATGGCTAGACGCTTACCATATTCCAACAGGAGAGGTTCATCGATTTTTACATTCTGATTGCAATTTTGGATATCGAGATAGTGTTTTTAAAAACAAGGTAAAAGGAGAGTACTTCATAATAAAAGTTGCCTATCGATTACAAAAAACAGCAACACTAACTACCTCTTACGGAGCGATAAACAAAGCACTAGAAGAAATGAATATCTCCATCCCTACATTAAAAAACGTGAGTGATGCCGTAATTTCAATTCGACAATCAAAATTGCCAGACCCTAAACAAATAGGAAACAGCGGGAGCTTTTTCAAAAATCCAATTATAGCCAACCAAAACCTACAAAAAATTAAAGAAAACTACCCCCAATTATCTACCTATCCCGTAAACGAAAACGAATCAAAAGTTGCCGCAGGGTGGCTCATAGACCAAGCAGGTTGGAAAGGAAAAACCATAAATAATTACGGCGTTCACAAAAACCAAGCATTAGTACTCGTTAATTATGGAGGAGCAACAGGAAAAGAAATCTATGATTTAAGCTCCGAAATTATTCAATCGGTAAAAGAAAAATACGGCATCGAATTGGAAAGAGAAGTAAATGTTTTATAATTCCTAAAACCTTATTTGTTTGAGTATAAAAATAAATTCTCACTATGAAAGTTCATAATTTAGACTTAACTTTGTGTTATGACTCAATCCGTAGGAGAAATAATGCAAAGTTCGAATAATAGGCAAATTAAAAAAAAACAAGTCGATAATTTCGGAGGTAAATTACCTCCACAAGCCGTCGATTTGGAAGAAGCCGTTCTAGGAGCTTTAATGCTCGAAAAAGACCCTGTAAACGACGTTATAGATATCTTAAAACCAGAGAGCTTTTACAAAGAAGCGCATCAAAAAATTTACGAAGCAATCTACGAACTTTTTGGAGATTCGGAAGCCATCGATATTCTTACAGTAACTCAAAAATTGCGTTCAAAAGGAGAATTAGAAATTGCAGGTGGTCCTTACTACATCAGTCAATTGACCAATAGAGTAGCCTCCGCAGCACACGCCGAATCTCACGCTCGTATCATCGCTCAAAAATATATTCTTAGAGAATTAATAGGTATTTCGAGTCAAGTAATACAAAAAGCCTACGACGAAACTACCGACGTATTCGACTTGCTAGACGAAGCCGAAAGTGGATTATTTAAAGTTGCAGAAGGAAACATTCGTAAGAACTACGATAAAATGTCAACTTTAATCAAACAAGCCGCCGAAGAAATAGAAATAGCCATGAACCGAGACGACGGAGTCAGCGGAGTTCCAACAGGATTTACGGCTTTGGATAGAGTTACCTCTGGTTGGCAACGCTCCGACATGATTGTCTTGGCTGCAAGACCTGGTATGGGAAAAACAGCATTTGTAATTTCCATGGCAAGAAACGTAGCAGTAGATTTTAACAATGGAGTAGCCATCTTCTCATTAGAGATGAGTTCACTTCAAATTGTAAATCGTCTAATCTCTGGAGAATCAGAAATTCCAGCAGAAGATATCAGAAAAGGAAACTTTACAAAAGAAAAATTTGACCACTTATTCGAAAAAACAAAAAAATTAGCCGAAGCCCCTATCTTTATCGACGATACACCAGGGCTATCCGTCTTCGAATTGAGAGCAAAATGTAGAAGATTAAAACAACAACACGACATTAAATTAATCATTATCGATTACCTTCAGTTGATGTCTGCGGGAGGTAGTGGAGGAAATAGAGAACAAGAAATTAGTACCATTTCTCGTTCCATAAAAGAAATTGCAAAAGAATTGGACGTTCCAATTATAGCGCTATCTCAATTGAGCCGTTCTGTAGAAACAAGAGGAGGCGACAAACGACCTATGCTTTCCGATTTGAGAGAGTCAGGAGCCATAGAACAAGATGCCGATATCGTAAGTTTTATTTACCGTCCCGAATATTATCAAATGGAAACTTGGCCCGACGAAAGCCCTTGTGCAGGTCAGGGAGAAATCATTATAGCCAAGCATAGAAACGGATCGTTGGAAGACGTAAGACTTAAATTTATAGGAAAATTTGCCAAATTTGACAACCTCGATGCCTTCGATAGTGGAGGAGCTGGTGACGGAATGGCACTCTTACCCAACGAAAACTTCGACGAAGAAACTGGCACGTTTATTATGGGTTCTAAGATGAACGACGACTTTGAAGACTTTTCTAACGAAGACAGTCCATTTTAAAAAATAGTTTTAGGGTGTGACCTTTTCGATAAAAAAAAATCGAAAAGGTCGGGCTATCCGCACTCGCTTTTTTTGTTTTTCACAAGAAAAAAAAACAAAAAAGAGCTCAAACAAATGCTCCTATCCCTCACACAAAAAGGAGTACGCTAAAGCTAAATAAACATACTAACATGAAAAAAAACATACTAATAACATTCCTACTTTTAATAACTAGTATAGCTCAAGCCAGTTACATTCTAATACCAATGGATGCAACAAAACAAAAAAATCATTTAAAAGCATACGGAATCGCATTTTGGGTATTGGAAAACGACATCGAAATAGAATGGCTTTTAAATTATAGAGGAGGAAGCTTTCTAATTCCTCAACACAAAAAAATAGAAGAAGAATGTGTTATTCGAGGCGTATCTTACGAAGTTATAGCAGATGTACAAGCAACACAAATCAAACAAAAAATAGCCGACCCCGAAGTCAATCAAGAAATTGTAAAACTAGAACGAGTACCTAAAATAGCCGTTTATACCCCCGCAGGAAAACAACCGTGGGACGATGCCGTTACCATGGTATTGACCTATGCAGAAATTCCTTACGACGAAGTTTACGACACCAAAGTAATTAAAGGAGAACTCCCAAAATACGATTGGTTACACCTTCATCACGAAGATTTTACAGGACAATATGGAAAATTTTATCGCAATTATAAAAACGCTCCATGGTATCAAAAACGTCAACGAGAAACCGAAGCAAGAGCCAAAGCATTGGGCTACCAAAAAGTAAGTCAATTAAAACTAGGAGTAGCCAAAAAAATACAAGAATTTACCGCAGGAGGAGGCTTCCTTTTTGCCATGTGTTCTGGCACCGACTCTTACGACATAGCTCTCGCTGCACAAGGCTTAGACATTTGCGATTACATGTACGACGGAGACCCTCAAGACCCAACAGCACAAGACAAATTAGACTTTAGCCAAACATTGGCTTTTAAAAACATAAAATTAGTCACCAACCCATTAGAATATGAATTTTCAAACATTGACGCAACCAAAGACCACAGAGTACCAGAACAACAAGATAAATTTACCTTGTTCGATTTTTCAGCAAAATGGGACGTAATACCAACCATACTTTGTCAAAACCACACAAATGTTATAAATGGATTTATGGGGCAAACCACCGATTTCCATAAAGAAACAATAAAGTCAAACGTCTTGATAATGGGAGAAAATAAAGCACTTGGAACTGCCCGTTATATTCACGGAGAACTAGGAAAAGGACAATGGACTTTCTACGGAGGACACGACCCCGAAGATTTTAGACATTATGTAAACGAAGAACCTACCGATTTGAATTTACATCCAAATTCTCCTGGCTATAGACTTATTTTAAACAATATTCTTTTCCCAGCAGCCAAAAAGAAAAAACAAAAAACATAATCTTAACTCATATTGTTTTTCGCCTCCTTAAAAAAGTTTTATTGACAATAGAAATAACCGTTCTAGCAGTAGTTATACAAGCCAAAATAATCTAATAAACCTCTAAAAAAACAGCCCTATTGAGGAAGATACGGACGGATAAATAGGAAAAATAGAGAATTACAAAACATTATTAAAACGCTTAAAAACCCCAACAAAACCCAAGTTCTAAAGATTCTTAAACCCTAACTTTTGATTAAAAACTAAACTTTTTTAGTTTCTCGGGAGGAAATGGAGCGATAGCGTTCTCTCGAATACAAAAAAGGAAAATAAAAACAAATGAGTAAAAATGTAACACAGTGAAATTTTCCGAACCGCTCTACAACTCTCAAAACTATTTACCAAGCTACAAAAAGCCTTTCCTTTGCACGGGATAGAGTGCAGGAGTAGTTTTTTGTCCCAAAAAGGGAGG
>CAMZKF010000024.1 GCA_947311095.1 uncultured Flavobacteriales bacterium | reverse complement strand
CTAAACTCTGCTACACTAGACATTGCTGTTCACCCCTATCCACAATCGAGGTATAGCCTCATACGCCTAACGCCAAAAACAGGTAGAATGCATCAGTTGCGAATCCATTTAAACAAAATTAGTCATCCTCTTGTTGGAGATTACAAATATGGAGATCGTTTTCACAATCGTAATTTTGAAAATAATTTTGATTGCCACAACCTATTCTTACATGCTCATCAACTTTCTTTTATTCATCCATTTAGCGACCAAACCATTAACATTATTGCTCCTCTAAACAAAAACTGGTTGAAGATGCTTGCTGTATTTGAATGGGAAATACCTAGATATTGATACGTATTTTTTTCACACCTCTAGACAAAAAAAGCCGAATGACACTCAAATCATTCGGCTTTTCTCTAACTATAAATATTTCTTATATCAAATTAATATAAAATGCATTTCATTATTTAATTGGTATTAATCCTCTGTACTAGCAGTATTTTCTTTTATCGATTCAACATTAGTTGTCTCTTTTTCTATAGCTTCACTTGTAGAAGCTATTTCAACTTTTTCATCTTCTTCAAATTTTCTTTCTCCAAAAATAGCGATTAAATCTTCTTTAAATATTACTTCTTTTTCTAATAATTTATCCGCTAATAAATTCATTTCAGGTTGATGTTTTGTTAGTATATCGATTGCTCTTTGGTATTGAATATCTGTTATCTTTTTGACTTCGTCATCCATTAAAGCGGCTGTTTTCTCACTAAAAGGTTTGGTAAAACCATCTCCCATATTGTAATAAGAAACATTACCTATTTTATCGCTCAATCCATAGATTGAAACCATAGCATTTGCCTGTTTTGTTACTTTTTCTAAATCGCTCAACGCACCTGTCGAAATTTTATTAAAAGTAATTAGCTCTGCTGCTCGACCACCTAAAGCGGCGCACATTTCGTCTAAAATTTGTTCCGTAGTTGTCAATTGTCTTTCTTCAGGCAAGTACCAAGCTGCACCTAAACTTTGCCCCCTAGGAACAATTGTAACTTTTACCAACGGGCTAGCATATTCTAACATCCAACTTACCGTAGCATGACCTGCTTCGTGAATCGCGATGGCGTGTTTTTCTTTCTTTGTAATTATCTTGTTTTTCTTTTCCAATCCTCCAACAATACGATCTACAGCATCTAAAAACTCTTGTTTTTCAATTACTTTCTTTTTCTTACGAGCAGCAATTAAAGCTGCTTCATTACAAAGGTTTGCAATATCAGCACCACTAAAACCAGGAGTTTGTTTTGCTAAGAAATCTACGTCTAAATCGTCAACTACTTTAATAGGTTTTAAATGGACATCGAATATAGCTCTACGTTCATTTAAATCAGGCATATCAGCATAAATTTGACGATCGAAACGACCAGCTCTAAGCAAAGCTGAATCCAATACGTCTGCTCTATTGGTCGCTGCCAATATAATAACACCACTATTTGTCCCAAAACTATCCATTTCGGTTAAAAGCTGATTTAGAGTATTTTCACGTTCATCGTTTGAGCCCATTTGAGCATTTTTACCTCTAGCTCTACCGATAGCATCAATTTCATCTATAAAAATAATACTTGGCGCTTTCTCTTTAGCTTGTCTAAACAAATCTCTAACTCTTGAAGCTCCTACTCCCACAAACATTTCTACAAAATCAGACCCTGACAATGAAAAGAATGGGACTTTAGCTTCTCCAGCTACGGCTTTAGCCAACAATGTTTTACCTGTTCCTGGAGGGCCTACAAGTAAAGCTCCTTTAGGTATTTTAGCTCCAAGTTCTGTATATTTCTCAGGACTTTTTAAGAAATCAACAATTTCTTTAATTTCTTCTTTTGCCCCCTCTAATCCTGCAACATCTTTAAAAGTAGTATTTGTACTTTCTCCTTTTTCTCCAAACATTTTTGCTTTAGATTTACCAATATTGAAGATTTGAGAGCCTCCTCCCATTCCTCCTCCTGTAACTCTTCGCATGATAAACATCCAAATAGCTAGCATTATTCCAAAGAATATTAACCAACTAAATATTTCCTGTCCCATTTTATTGGTTTCATAAGCATCATAATTGATTCCATATTCATCCCCCCAAAGCACTAAATTTTTAGAGAAATTTTCGGCATTAAGAACTTGAAATTGAAAATGAGGTCCATTTTTAGAAGCCCCTCCTATTAAAGATTCTTTTTCTGGGAATTTCTTTTTATAAAAATCTTTTTCTAAACTTTCTTTTTTGATTGTAACCTGAGCTATTTTATGATCTATTAAATCTACTCTTTCGACATCATTGTCTTTCAACATTTTTTGCACAAACTCTTTTTGAGTCGTCTTTCTAATCCCTCCATCTGGTTGTAAGAAAGTAAGGGACAAAAGGATTACAGCTATTACTGCATAAATCCAATAAAAATTAACGGTTGGTTTGTCTATTTTTTTTTTGCTTTTATTATTTGCCATCGTATTAACTATCTAATTTTTATAAGATTAATTTAAACTTCTTCTGAAACAACTTCTATTTCAGCATCTCCCCACAAACCTTCAATATTATAAAAAGTTCTAGAATCTTTATAAAAAACATGCGCTACAACATCAACATAATCTAACAATACCCATTCTGAATTTTGTTTTCCTTCTTGGTGCCAAGGTTTTTCTCCTGTTTGTTCTAATACGGATTTGTAAATTGAATTTGAAATTGAATTGACTTGCGTACTCGAATCACCATGACAGATAACAAAAAAATCGGATAACGCCCCTTTTATTTTTCTCAAGTCAATAACAACTATATTTTTCGCTTTTAAATCTTGCATTGCTTTAATTACTTCTTCTTTCAGCAATACTGAACTAGCTTCTTTTAATTTATTCATTAAAATTTGTTTTTATATATAATAGACTCATTTAAAAGCTAATAAATATTAACTCGGAAAATCCTCTAAACTCTACTCAGTTTTTATGCCATTTTTTACACTTATTATAGTATAGACAATATGGCTTGTAGATTCTTAACTTTTGTTAAAAATTACAATTTCACACCTGCCACCTTGACAGAATGTAAATTAATACGCAAAATTAATAATTCTATTGATTTTAGTTCACTTTTTTTTATTATTTTTGATAATTAATAAAAGTACAATTACTATGGAATGGTTTGAAGAATGGTTCGACTCGAAATATTATCATATTTTATATAAAAATAGAAATGATGTTGAGGCTCAAGAATTTATTGATTATTTACTCACAGAAATAGATTTACCAGAAGGGGCTTCTATTTTGGACTTAGCTTGTGGAAAAGGAAGACATTCTCAATATTTAGCCTCGCTTGGATACAATGTTAAAGGAGTTGATTTATCGAAAAATAGCATTGAAAAAGCTAAAAAACTAGAAGGAGAACATTTAAGTTTTGAGGTGAGAGATATGCGAGATTCATTTGCTGAAGACCAATACGACTTAGTTGCTAACCTTTTTACTAGTTTTGGTTATTTTGATAATTTATCTGACAATTTAAAAGTACTCAAAAATATCGAACGCATGATGACCGATGACGGTTACTTTGTCATTGATTTTATGAATGTAGAGAAAGTAAAAAGGACTTTAAAAGCTGAAGGCGACATTGATATTGATGGGATTAATTTTAAAATAAAAAAAGATATAAAAGACGGCTACATTATCAAAGATATTTACATTGATGACAATGGTCAAAAATTTCATTTCCAAGAAAAAGTACAAGCTTTAACTATTGATAATTTTAAAGAACTTATTGTCAAAACAGACTTGGTAATAGAAAATTTTTATGGAGATTACAAACTATCAACTTTCGATGCTGATGTCTCTGACCGTTTGATTATTGTTGGAACAAAATGGTAAGAATTGACATTTAAAATAAACATATTAGGTTGTGGAAGCGCAACGCCTACTCTACGTAGAAATCCTACAGCTCAAGTTGTAAATGTATTGGAGCGTCATTTTCTTATTGATTGTGCAGAGGGGACTCAACTTCAAATGCGAAAATTTGGAATTAAATTTCAACGGATAAATCATATTTTCATTAGTCATTTGCATGGAGATCATTATTTAGGACTTGTTGGTTTTATTTCTACTTTGCATTTACTTGGAAGAACCAAAGATTTGCACATTTATGCTCCAGAAGCTTTGGGAGATATTATTTTTTCTCAATTAAAAGCGAGTAAATCTTTTTTAAGTTATCATATTGAATTTCATCCTTTGACCTCTCAAAAAAACGAATTGATTTTTGAGGACAATTTGGTCACGGTACATACAATTCCTTTAAAACATCGAATTTATTGTAATGGATTTCTAATTAAAGAAAAAGAACACCCTTACCGATTAGACATAAAAGCTGTAGAAGCACACAAGATTCCTATTGCTTGGTATCATCGCTTAAAAAAAGGTGAGGATTATATTGAAAATGGTGTTAAAATTCCTCTTTCAACATTAACACTTCCCCCTGTTCCAAGTAGAAGCTATGCTTTTTGTTCTGATACAGCTTATCATGAATCGATTATACCTATAATAAAAGGAACGAATCTTCTTTATCACGAAGCTACTTTTTTGGAAAAACACGAAGCTAGAGCAAAAAAAACTTTTCACAGCACAGTAAAACAAGCTGCTAAAATTGCAAAGAAAGCAGAAGTCAAACAATTAATTTTTGGACACTACTCTGCAAGATATAAAAATACTACCGATTTTGAGATTGAAGCTTCTAGTATTTTTGAAAATTCAAAAGCTGTGGAAGACGGTGCTGAATTTTCAATTGATTTTTAGAGTCAAAAAAAGACCAACACCTGATTGATGTTGGTCTTTTTTATATCTTATTTTTACTATTAGTGAGACGCTAAGTACTCAGCAGTAGCTTCGTGAGTTGTTACTAAACCATCTTTCCCTTTATTCCAGTTAGCTGGTCAAGCTTCTCCGTTTTCTTCTACGAATTGTAATGCATCTACCATTCTCAAAGCTTCATCTACATTTCTACCTAAGGGTAAATCATTTACTAATTGATGTTTTACTATACCTTCTTTATCAATTAAAAACAATCCTCTATATGCGATTAACTCTCCTTCTGCAATCATTTCTCCTGCTTCATTCCAAGCAAAATCTCCTGCTAAAACATCATAGTTTGCAGATATTGTTTTATTCGTATCGGCTACAATAGGATAAGTAACACCTTGAATACCTCCTTTATTTTTAGCTAATTGAAGCCACCCCCAGTGCGATTGCTCTGTATCTGTAGAAACAGCTACTAATTCTACATTTCTCTTTTTAAATTCTTCTAATTTTTCTTGAAATGCAAATAATTCAGTTGGACATACGAATGTAAAATCCTTTGGATAGAAAAATAATACAACGTATTTTCCTTTGAATTGTTCTAATGAAAAACTTTCTACTATTTCATTTCCGTTAATTACAGCTTGTGCTGTAAATGCTGGTGCTTTTCTTCCTACTAATACTCCCATTTTATTTATTTCTTATTAATTAAAAATTTACTTTTATCAAAAGTAATACTTAATCCTTATTTATCTATTATAATCATTGTTTTTTTAACAAATTTTAAGTTCTATTTTTATATACTAAAATCAATTAGTTTTG
>CAMZKF010000023.1 GCA_947311095.1 uncultured Flavobacteriales bacterium | reverse complement strand
TTGTATAAGTTTAACTAATAATATCGTTTAATATGGGACATCTTATAAATACATCAAACGACAAAGGCTACTCTATAAATAAAGTGCTTTTAAATTCAAGTAGCAATAGAACTATTAAAGGTAAGAAAGCAAAACTGTATAAGCCTATTGAAGAATTTAGTTGGAAGGATGCTACAAAGAGAGAGGTAAAAGAAGAGGCTATTGCATCTTATAAACAATTTGCTTTTTAAGCATATACTAAACTAAATAGTAAAGGGTGAGTTTTATACTTCCCTTTTTTTTGTATTATGAAGTCTAAATTAATAGATAAATCAAAACCTTCTGATAATGAATATCTAAATAATTTGACCTTTTCAAAAGGAGTAAAAGAGGTTAGGAAGTACTCTTTAAAAATAAAAGTAGTAATTAAATCAAAAAACAGGACGAAAAGTAGAGATAGAATATTCATTATAGAACTTCATCTTTATGATGGTTTTGGAATGATTAAATTTTATCCTAGACATATAAAAGATAACCCTAACAAATATAGAATGAGGGCTAAAGATTTGGGCTATTCTATGAAATTAAAAGAAGTTAAAGAAATTCTTTGGGAAACTGCCGAATTAATGAAATTGTATTTAGATGAATTTCCTAATAATTTTGTAGGTTATATTGGACAACCTGATGATAAAGATGACTCAATAAATAGAAGAAGATTAGTCTCACAAAGAGCATCAATATACAATGCCTTAGTGGCTTCTGTGTTTAAAATACCTAAGTACAATTTATCTGCTCCAAACCTTTATAAAGAAATAAACCTAAAATTGATTCGTCGTATTATAGATAAGAATAAAGAATATACTTTATCCGATATTCAAAAGGCTAATTATAGTAAAATTATTAAGGTACTTGAATCAAATCCTAATATTCTTTATGAATTAATGACAGACGAAACTAGAAAAACAGTAGAGGCTAGAAATCAAATTTAGAAATTAAAACAAAATTGATTGGCTCAAAATCCATCTAAAAAAACTAAAACACAAAGAAAAACCCTTACTATCAATGATAATAAGGGTTTTAGCCTTGTTTGTGAAAATTGGAAGCTTTCACATTCGTACTCGAGGCGGGACTTGAACCCGCACGCCCCAAAGAGCACAAGATTTTAAGTCTTGCGTGTCTACCAATTCCACCACTCGAGCATCAATCTTTCGATTGAAGGTTATCGAAATAACCTTTGGTATGTTAATTATAGAGCGGAAGACGGGATTCAAACCCGCGACCTCCACCTTGGCAAGGTGGCGCTCTATCAGCTGAGCTACTTTCGCTTAACGAATTTAGCACTCAGCTAAATTTTAATTCAATAATTTTAATGCTGTCAATCTCGTTTGATTGCGAGGGCAAAGATATAAAGTTTATTTTAATAAACAATACTTTTTTTTAAAAAAAATAAAAATAATTTTTATTAAATTGATTATCAGTTGTTTATGAAGTAAGAAAAATACGTAAATTATAAGGAGAACATAAAAGTTTGCTTCTTACACCATTTCAATGTTTAATTTGGTGTCATACCTCATTACCGTCGTTACTGATATATTGTTCAAACATTTTAAAACTCGACTCCTTTATATCATCAACAAGTTCTTGAGGAGCTAAAACTTTTAAATCATTTCCAAACCCCAAAAACCGAGCTTTCAATTCATAAGTCAGTAAGAGGTAAAAAGAAAAAATATGTTTCTTAGCTTCCTCCCCTTCATATTTTTGAGAGTGGTGTAGGGGTTGAGAACGCAAATATTTTGAAAGTACCTCATTTACCTGTATCACAATTCTAACAGGAGGCTTGTCACTTGTCGTAATACCAAAAGCATGTTTAAAAAAATAATCAGCCGAAAATTTTTTATCCATCGAAAAACCTAGAGAAAGAACAGTCAAATCCAAAACCCTATCCAGCGCATAAGTTATAATCTTGTCCTTTAATTCACTTTTACCAATCAAATACCAACGATTATTATATTCCTTTAATAAATAAGGATGAACCCTTCTAATTTTAGCCGTTTTCTCTTGCTGAAAACTTTGATAAACAAACTGAAGCACCGTTTTTTCCTTTATTGCTTTTAAAATCAACTCCAAATACTCCGCACCTTCAATGCGTTGACTTGTTTCAAACTGAACATAAGCATCAATGGCATTATCCTGAACATCGTTTGAAATCGTAACCCTATTTGTAATTTTGTCAATAGCCGTTTCAAATTGTTTAAACAAAGGATTACTTTTAAATTGACTCAATATATTAGCCGCTGTTTTTATCGCCTCTACATCAACTTCCGATAAAGGCATGTTTTCTAATGAATAATTCTTGTCCGAATAATAATACCCATTTTCCAATCGATTATAACAAATAGGAGCATCGTGTTCGCTTCGCATATACTTCAAGTCTTTTTCAATAGTCGATGCACAAATAGAAACTTTATCCGAGCCATACAATTTTTCTTCACAAGTGGTTCTAAGCATTTGCTTACTAGGAAAAGGCTTGGTAGAGCTTCTTATACATTCGTCAATTATACGATATCGGCGAAAAGCATTTTTAGAAATAGACATTTAAACTAACAGTTATAATAATTATAAGGGCGTTCGAGCGGGCTATCCGCACTCGCTTTTTTTTGTGTAACACCTCAAATATAAGGAAACTTATCAAAAACATTAAACAATACCTTATTATAGTATAACCAAAAAAAACAAAAAAAGAGCTCAAACAAATGCTCCTATCCCTAACGCAAAATAAAAACCGCATCAAAATTATTCACAACCAATGAGTTTAATAAGTATAAAACGCTAAAAACTATTTGGTTTTATTTTCGTTTAATGTTGATTTAACGGCTAAAATGTTAATAAATTTAAGTAACAATAATTCTTAGCGTAACCCTTTTTACACTATATTTGTTAATCGATTATTAATTAATAAACAAAAATTATGAAAAAAAATTACAAAAATTTATTTTCTATCTTCGCTTTATTGTCTAGTAGCATTGCTTTTGGACAACATTTTACCGAAGATTTTGAAAATGGAGGAGCAGTCCCAACAGGTTGGACTTTGACAAATGGAACAGATGACTGGCAGTTTGACGACGGAACTACTCACGGACCAGGATCTACTCATGGAGGTAGTTATGCTGCTTATTTCGATGATTATAACTATACTTCTGGAACAACAGCAGATATGGTAACTCCAGTTATAGATTTATCATCAGCTATAAATCCGGAATTACATTTCTGGTATTACGATAATTCTGGTTCAGACGTATTGGAAGTATTAACATCAACAGATGGAACAACATTTACATCTGTATTTACTAGCCTTACAACAGTATCTTCATGGACAGAAATAGTAGTTCCTATTTATGCTTTAGGAGGTCAATCTACGGTAAGTATAGCTTTTAGAGGTACTAGTGTTTATGGAGTAAGTAATCCTTATGTTGATGATGTAAGTGTAGTTGATGGACCTTCTTGTCCTGCACCATCAAATGTAACCGCTACAAATGTAACTTCTACAGGAGCTGATATTGCTTGGACTACAGGAGGTGCTTCTCATTGGAATATAGAATATGGAGCAGCAGGTTACACACAAGGAACAGGTACAGCAACAAATGATGTTGCAAATCCATATACTTTGTCTGGGCTTTCTGCTAATACAGATTACGATGTGTATGTGCAAGATTCTTGCGGAATGGGAGATGTAAGTACTTGGACTATGGTTAGTTTTACAACTTCTCCAAATATGCATGCTTTTCCATTAACTGAAGATTTTGAAGACAGTACATTGTTCTTTGAAAACAATGTAGCAAGTAACACTGCTTGGGTACTTACAGATGCTTTAGTACATGCAGGAACATACAGTGTTTTTAATGGTTATGGTTCAAGTGAAGACAATATTTTACACGAAACAGGAGTCTTAGATTTAAGTTCTGCTGGAGCGCCAGTATTAGAGTTTTGGCACATTGCAAAAACAGAAGGAGGTTATGACGATTGTTTTGTTGAAATTTCAACAGATGGAGGTCAATCTTATACAGCTATACCTTCATCAGCTTATAGAGGGTCTGGGGCCTATTCAGGTTTGTTTTCAGAAGATACTTATGCTGCTTGGGGAACTACATCATCAACTGTGTTAGATAACTCTATGTGGAGAAAAGAAACATTTGATTTGTCAGCTTACAATGTAGCTAACGTTAGAGTTCGTTTTAGATTAAATTCTGATTTTACCGCTCAAAGAGAAGGATGGTATATTGATGATTTATCTATTTACGAACCTACTTGTCCTTTACCTTACGGTTTAACTAATGCTTACCAAAACGAAGATAGTGTTGTTATCTCTTGGACAGCAGGTTACCAAGAAACAATGTGGAATGTAGAGTATGGAACAATAGGTTTTACTCAAGGTTCGGGCACTATGCAAACAGGGCTAACGACTACTACTGATACTGTTACAGGATTAACATTAGGTTCTGTTTATCAATTTTATGTTCAAGCTGATTGTGGTAGTGGAGATGCTAGTGCTTGGGTTGGTCCAATTACAATTGCTACTCCAATTCAAAACGATTCTGCTTGTCAAGCTATCTCTATTCCTGTTGATGGATCTACAAATGTCTTTTCAAATATAGGAGCAACTATAGAAACAGGAGAGTCTGCTTTAAATGGTTTACAATACAATACAGTTTGGTTTACGGCAGTTGTTCCAGCATCAGGACATATGATTATAGCTACTTGTGGTTCAGAACACAATACAGCTGTTGGAGCATATTATAACGATACTATAACTTGTAATGACTATTCAACATTTGGAGAATTAGCTTATGCATCTTCATATACTTCTTCAAGTTCTGCTCTTTGTGGTTCTTATGGTAATGGAAGTGTTTACATTTGTGGAGCTACACCAGGTTCTACAGTGTTATTTTATGTAGGGTCAACTTCATCTTCGTCTTCAAACGAAGGAATTATAAATGTAATTGCTATTGATGCTTCTTTAGCAGGATATGCAGGACAAGGAGCTGCTACACCAGTTACTGCTTGTGCAGGTGATACGGTTAATTTATGGAGTAGCTTAACAGGTCAAATGACAAACAACGGAACGTGGACTTATCCTTCTAATACTTCAGCTATTGTAGATGATTCTTTAGTTAATACAGGAGCATTTAGTTTAGTAGGTAACGAAGTTTACTACATCGTAGCAAATACATGTGATGCCGATACAGCAACAGTTGTTATTAATGCACAAACTGTAACTAATACAGGTACAGCAGTATCAAATTATACTGAATGTAATGCAGGTGATGTTTACTTGTTCAATGGTTTAACAGGAACTATCGATGCAGGTGGAACTTGGTCAGACGATACACAAACTAATTTATTGGTTGGTAGTAAATTTATAGCTGCTGGTTTACCAGTTGGAGCTTACCAATTTACTTATACAGTAAATGGAGGTGTTTGTCCACCAGCTTCAACTCAAGTTACTGTAAACTTAGTAGATTGTACTAATATAGCAGAAGAAGGAGAAGCTAACTATGTAATTTATCCAAATCCTAACAACGGAACATTCTTTATCGCTAACGGTGATAACGCAGGTAGCATAGCTATGGAAGTTGTAGATGTACAAGGAAAAATTGTTTATAGCAAATCTTTCAATTTAGCTGCTGGAGCTCAACAAGAAATTTCTTTAGGAAATGTTGAAACAGGAGTTTATTTAGTAAGAATAGTTACAAATAATAAAGTAATTAACAATACTGTTATCGTAAAATAAGAGTAAAGCAAATAACTACAAAAAGCCCGAAAGATTTATCTTTCGGGCTTTTTTTTTACATAGACTTTAATTCCTGGAATAATTTTAAAATAGATAATCAATTCAACGTTTATTTGGAGTCAACCTAAAGCTTTGGCGAATTAAAATTTATGCTATTTTAGATTGTTGATTGTTGGGCGTGTCTTCTAATACATTTTTTAATGGTCGAAATTGCTCTTTTAGCGTATTCCATTTATGATTGTATTTATTTACCAATAAATTAATAACATTAGCGTACTTCTTCAGGTTAAATGTAATTGCAGCGGGAGTTATACTAGGGACGCATAAGTTAGCAACCGTAGTTCCATTGACTTTTATACCTTTTTCAAGGGCTAAAATAGCTGCATTTTCATATCTGTCTAGCATTTCTATAACATTTCCATGTTTTTCTATATTAGATGTTGGAAGAGTAGTTATATTTTTATTGCTATCTAAAATGATGTTTTTAGGTTCAATTATTATTTTTTCTTTTGGCGTTAAACTTAAATTTTGAATTAAACTTACGGCATTCAAAATTGATTGGTGTATAGATTCTAAATCTGTATTTAGATTGTAGATGTGTTTTTTACAATCGGAAGAAAAATTAACGATTAAATTATCCTTGGTAAGAAAATCTTTTGTTATAGAATTTAAAAAATAATCTAAGGCTTGTTCATAATTTTTGGTTAAATTATAATTGGTTCTTTTTGATTGTTGAAGTTCTTTTTGTTGATTTTCAAAACTATTAATAATGAGTTTATGTGTACTCATATTGTTGTATTCATTTTCAATTCTGGATTTTAAATTGTGGTATAAAATATTTTCAATCAGTTTTTTTTGAGCAATTGTTAATTCTTTTCCTTGTTTGGAAATTTTAAAAATGTCAGATTGAGAAAGTTCTATGAATAAGGTGTCATACAAAAAATCATAAGGAGATATGAATTTTAAACAAAGTATATTGTTTTTGTTTTCATCGGCAAAAGAAAGCTGTTGAATTTTTGTTGTTTTATTTTCATAAATGAAGCTCAACATCTCTTTACTCATCCAATTGCTGTCTCGTTTTACTTTTCTATATTTTTGAATTAAGTGTTCTTTTTTTGCAATGGAAATCTCCTTTTGATTCTTAAATTCAATAATTTTTAATTCTTTTTCAATGGTAGAAAATAGGGCATAGGCTTGCTTTACATTTGGAATTAGTTGATCTAACGTCTTTAAAATGTTTAGTAAAGGGTGTTCTATGAAGCTATATTTTTGCATTAAACTCAAAATTAAGTAAAAAAATTAAGTAATACTTAATGTTGGTTAAGTTAATTTTTGAAATATTTTTAAGTTGTAGCTGTATAAAGTGCTTAATAATAAAATAGTACTTAACTAATGAAACAAAATAACATTGATTTAAGTACTATTGTGTAACTAATTTAAGGTTGAAGTAATTAAGTGGAAATTAAGTGATAGAGCGAAAACAAAATATAATATCAATAGAGCAGAAATTAATCTACCTGATTTTAATTATGTTTAAAACAGTAAGGTATATTTATAGAATTTCGTATAAAATTATACGTTTGTTTTATCGGATATTCAAAACATTTTCAGTTCGAATTTCAATAATTTTAGAACCTTATATCATTAAATTACAAGAAAAAATATATATAAGAGCTTGTAAAGTATTTGACATTAAAACAGAAAAATTAAGAAAATAGAATTTAGGTTTTATTAAGTAAAAAGTTTTCTTTAATTTTAGAAAAAAAACGCTATTAATTCATTTTTAAATACACCGATAGAATTTCTAAAAGGAGTAGGACCTAAGAGAGCTGAGTTACTAAAAGAGGAAGCAGGAATATTTGTGTATAATGATTTACTAAATTATTTCCCATTTAGATACATCGATCGTTCTATTATTTATCAATTAAAAGATGTTTTTTTGGAGGAAGATAATTACGTTCAATTAAAGGGTAAAATATTAGGGGCTCAAAAACAAGGGGAAGGAAGAAAACAACGGTTAGTTGTCAAATTTTCAGATGAGTCTGGAAGCATAGATTTGGTTTGGTTTAAGGGAATAAAATGGGTTGAACCTTCGATAAAAATAGGAGCAGAGTATCTCATCTATGGAAAAATTACGGCATTTGGTTCTAAACGAAATATTGTACACCCTGAAATAGAAAAAATAGAAGGCAAAGTGGTTACTTCCATTAAACTGCAACCTGTTTATCATTCGGGAGAAAAATTATCGAGAAGAGGGCTTCATTCTAAAGGTATAGAGAAATTAACAAAAGTCTTAATCTTACAAATTAGTGGAAAAATAGACGAAGTATTATCTCCTAATTTATTGAGTGAATATCAGCTTTTGGAAAGAGAAAAAGCGTTTAAAGAAATTCATTTTCCTTCTTCTATTGCTATGGTAAAGAAGGCGGAGCATCGATTAAAATTTGAGGAATTATTTTTTTTACAATTAAGATTAATTCGTCAAAATATTAGTACTAAAAGTAAAACAGAAGGTTATATTTTTGATAAAATAGGAACTTATTTTAATACTTTTTATAATGATTATTTACCCTTCGAATTGACAGGAGCTCAAAAGCGAGTCGTAAAAGAAATAAGAAGAGATGTAGCTACAGGAATGCACATGAATCGGCTATTGCAAGGAGACGTAGGAAGTGGAAAAACGCTAGTAGCTTTGTTATCTATTCTGATAGCTTTAGACAACGGATTTCAGGCTTGTATGATGGCTCCTACAGAAATTCTAGCATTGCAACATTTTGAAAGTATTTCTAGTTTTTTAAAAAACATGGGAGTTGAAATTGCTTTATTAACAGGCTCTACAAAAATAAAGAGAAGAAGAGAAATTCATGCCGATTTAGAAAGTGGTAAATTGAATATTTTATTAGGAACTCATGCATTGTTAGAAGATAAAGTAAAATTCAAAAATCTAGGACTAGCCATTATTGATGAACAACATCGTTTTGGAGTAGCTCAACGTTCTAAGTTGTGGAGAAAAAACAAAAGACCTCCACATATATTAGTAATGACAGCAACACCAATCCCCCGAACGTTAGCCATGACTTTTTATGGCGATTTAGATGTTTCTGTTATCGACGAATTACCTCCTGGAAGAAAAGCAATAAAAACATTACATTATTTTGATTCTAAGCGTTTAGCTTTGTTTCAATTTATGGAAGATGAAATAAAAAAAGGAAGACAAATATATGTTGTATATCCTTTGATAGAAGAGTCTGAAAATTTTGATTATAGAGATTTAATGGACGGTTATGAAAGTATTAGAAGGCGTTTTCCTTTGCCTAATTATGGTATTAGTATTGTACATGGTAGAATGAAACCAGCCGATAAAGAATTTGAAATGCAACAGTTTGCTAATGGAAAAACAGATATAATGGTAGCTACCACCGTTATTGAAGTCGGTGTAAATGTTCCCAATGCTTCTGTGATGATTATTGAAAGTGCCGAAAAATTTGGGTTATCTGCTTTGCATCAATTAAGAGGAAGGGTAGGTAGAGGAGCAGAACAGTCTTATTGTATTTTGATGACCAGTTATAAGTTGTCGGCAAATGGAAAAAAGAGAATAGAAACAATGGTTAGAACTAGCGATGGTTTTGAAATTGCAGAAGAAGATTTAAAAATGAGAGGTCCTGGAGATATAATGGGAACTCAACAAAGTGGATTACTCGATTTAAAAATTGCAGATTTAGCCAAAGACGGTCTAATTGTCCAACAAGCAAAAAATGCGGCGGCTATAATTTTAAAAGAAGACCCTAATCTAAATCATAAAATGAATTATTACATAAGGCAAGAGCTCATTTATAAAATGAAAGAACGTCCCAATTGGAGTAAGATTAGTTGATATATTAGGCTTTTGCTATTCAAAATATTAAGAAAATAAGTTGTAATTGATTATACGAATTTTTTCTAATTAAATTAGGTATAAAATATGAAATGTTATTGAATTTGGGTTTATTAACCCGTAATTATAACAAGCTTAAAGTATAGATTCTCCATTCAAATCGGTAGTTAAAATGTCACTCATTAAATCAAAAAAAGGACGAAGCGCTTTAAAAGAGACGTCTATTTCTTGTAAGAAATTTGGAGCTAATACTTGGTCATCAGTAAAGTTCCGAACGGCTACAAAACCTTTTTTTCGGATTAAATCTATAGCTTTGTGCTGCTTATCAAATCCTCTTGGAGCTGTTTTTAATTCTATTGGTTCTAATTTGCCTCCAAAATATTTGACAAATCTTGCATCTGAAAGAATTGCTCTGATTTCTGAATCATCTATTTCAAATTCTTTTCTGATTCGGTATAAATCGTCTTTTTCTGGAGCCCAAAAACCTCCTGCTAAAAAACTTTCCCCAGGTCTAATACGAAGGTAATAGCCTCCTCTCAAATGAGTTCCTAACCTCGAAAATGCACCTGCAAAATGCGGTTGATAAGGTGTTTTATCTTTTGAAAAACGAACATCTCTATAAATTCGGTAGAGTTTAAAATGATCTATTTCATCATGCTTTTCTAAATCTTCTCTTATAGAAGCATACATTTCTTTAGCGTTATTTTGAGCCGTTAGAAAGTGTGGTTTAGTTGTAGCAAACCAATCTCTATTGTTGTTTGCCTTTAAATCTTTTAGGTATTGTAAGCTGTTTTTATGAAACGTCATGTTATTTTAATCTTATTGTTTTTAATTAGCGAATTAAATCTTCTTTTGAATGAGGGCGTACAGAGTTTTGCCAATTAAAATAAGAAAGTTTCTTTTTAGCCTCACTAACTTCAACTAAAGGATTCATAGTTGCTTTAGGTTTGTTATAATATTTTATATTTTTAATTTGATTTTCGTTTAAGGTAATTTTCATTTTTTCACATTCGGTATGGCTTAAATCTGTTATTGGTTTATTTTCTTCTCCCATAAAATAGATAACTTCTCCATTTCCATTTACAAAAATAGTTTCTATTTCATTGTTGTTATTAAAAATACCTTCAATTGTTTTTCCTTGTATTTGGTTGTAATTATTCAGAGAGTCTGCTTCTGATATAATCGCAGCTTTTTTATTAATAAATAAGCGTTGTACAATTCCGTCGTGTGCACTTATATTTATTTCTTTTCCTGTCATTTGACTGGAATCTGACCAGATTATAGGTGCATTCATCAAATACATCATCGAATCTATTTCCGAATAGACCAGTGAATCGCAACGAGCTTGTAAATCTTTTTTGTAAAGCAATACATTATGATAACAACTAAATGCGTTTTTATGCGTAAGGGTATCTTGTTTTATAATTAATGTGTCGGCAGTTAAAAATAGCGTATCATTTTCAAAATATTGAGTCAATAAAGCACATTCGGTAACTAAAGAAGAGTCTAAAATCTCGTTGTAAAAAGCATAATCGCCTTTTATGTCAATTTTGTTTGTTGTATCTTTTATGAGAACATTTCCAAAAGCTTCTCCAATTCCCAATGCTCTATCATAAAAAATACTATCTCCAGAAAGTGTTTGTTCTTTGGTTTCAAAGTAAGCATTTTTCCAAAAAGCAGTTTGTTCTTTTTGTGTGTCGTACCATCCGTGTTCGCAATAAATAAAGTTACTGTCGTTGGTTATAGTAGTGGCACCGTGAAAAAAAGTTACTTCAGATACGGTATTATAAATCAAGGTGTCGGATTCAATTACATATTTAGGATTGGTCAATTTTACCGAATCTTTAAAAAACAAGGTTTTACTGTTCCCATGATACGAGCCAATTTTACTTACTAGAACATTATTGTTTTCGGTACTTGTAATTGTAGCTCCATTAGTGTAAGTCCCTATTTTAGTATTCAAATCATAATTTAATTGGTTAGTTACTAAGTTTAGTTTTCTATCGTTAAAATCTACATTGCCTTTTAGTTTTGCCAATTTTTCTTTTCCTGTATAAACTAGAGAGTCACTAGTTACTTGCATCGAATCTCCTTGCACTATTTTAACGTTTCCAAAGGCCTCAAACGAATTATCGTTAAGAAAAAGTAATGCAGTATCGCAATACATAAAGGCACTGTCATGTTCAAACACAACGTTGCCGATTAATTGTTGAGCATCTTTAATTTCTTTATCAAATACAAGTGAGTTTGCTTTTATAATTCTAATTTTTTTTTCTTGTCCCAAAATAAATAGGGAAGAAAATAGAAGAACTAATAGTATTAAATATTTAAACATTTTTTTTTTTGTAATTGGTTTTTTATACCAGTGAATTAAGCAATTATTACTCCATCTTTCATTGTTAATTTTCGGTCTGCCATTTCTGCTAACTGTTCATTATGAGTTACAATTATAAATGTTTGTTCAAACTCATCTCTCAAATCAAAAAATAATTGATGCAGTTCTTTGGCGTTTTTAGAATCTAAATTACCACTTGGCTCATCGGCTAATATAACGAGAGGATTATTTATTAAAGCCCTTGCTACACTAATTCGTTGTTGTTCTCCTCCCGATAATTGACTTGGCTTATGGTCTGCACGATTTTCTAATCCCAATTTTTTCAATAATTCGAAGGCTCTTTTTTCGGTCTCTTTTTTATTGTTGTTGGCTATAAAAGAAGGAATACAAATGTTTTCTAATGCTGTAAACTCTGGCAATAAGTGATGAAATTGAAATATAAAACCTATATTTTTATTTCTAAAATTAGCCAATTCTTTTTTAGTAAATTTAGAAACGTCTTTGTTGTTAAAAAATAGATTCCCGCTACTAGGCAAATCTAATGTCCCTAGTATCTGAAGCAATGTTGTTTTTCCTGCTCC
>CAMZKF010000022.1 GCA_947311095.1 uncultured Flavobacteriales bacterium | reverse complement strand
CACACTCTACTAGGACTAACCGACGGACCTTTATACATGGGGAAGTTACTTCACGAAAAAGAGATATACCTTCGTCCTTTGGTTGATAAAATGCAACGCCGTATCCCAATTTGGAGAAAATTGACACATGATTTTGGAGGTGTAATTGCAAGTAAAAAAAATTGTTCGATGTTAATGAGTCAAGGGCAACACATATTGGTATTTCCTGGAGGAACCAATGAAGCGTTTAAAAATGAAGGCGAAGAATATCAACTCATTTGGAAAGAAAGGTTTGGATTTGTTAAAATAGCAATTGAAAATGGCTATCCAATTGTTCCCATTTCAGGATTAGGAGGCGACGATTTGTACGACATTATACTTGACAAACACGACATCATGGATTCTTTTGTAGGAAAATGGCTAAAAGACTCTGGAGTCGCTAAAAAATATTTGAAAGGAGGAGAAAACATTCCCCCTATCGTATCGGGGCTAGGCGGTACATTTTTACCCAAACCAAAAAAAATATACTATCATTTTGGAAACGCTATTCCCACCGACTATCTAAAAGGCGAGACTTCAAAATCGAACCTAGAAACCTTGCGAATAAAAGTAGAATTAGAAATCTACAAAGGAATGTTGGAAATGATAGAACTAAAAAAAGAAGAAGGGTATAAAAATCAAAGTCGGTTTTGGAAAATAATTAAACATTACGAAAAAAAAGCAAAGTGAAAAAACACAGGCACTTTATAGTTCACAAACCCTATGGTTTTCTTTCTCAATTTATATACGAAGGAAAACGAAAAAAAAACAAAGGACTGCTAGGCGAACTTTATAATTTTCCAGAAGGAACTATGGCAATAGGAAGGTTGGACGAAGATTCGGAGGGGCTCATTTTTTTGACCACAGATGGAAAAACAAGTCATGCCGTTAGAAGTAAAAAAATAGAAAAAGAATACTACGTTCAACTAGACGGAATTATAAGCCAAGAAGCACTATCTAAATTAAACAACGGTGTAGAAATAGGAATTAATGGAACAAAATACCAAACCCTACCTTGCATCTCTTTTTGCTTAACTCCCCCACCCCAATTTCCTCCGAGAACAAAAAAAATCAGAGACGATCGACACGGACCAACATCATGGATATCGATTACAATAAAAGAAGGGAAAAATAGGCAAGTCAGAAAAATGACTGCTGCAGTAGGTTTTCCCACCTTAAGATTGTTTAGAGTAAGAATAGGAAAAACACATTTAAACAATTTAAAAGCAGGTAAGGTAATTGAAGTTGAAAAATTTAATTTAATGTAACTTTTTGTTTACTAGTTAATTATACGAAACCATTTTGTTTTTTTTAAAAAAAAGCAAAAAATAATTTTATTTATTCAATAAAGTTTCTTTTCTTTGCACTCACAAAATCGGAAACGATTTATAATAAAAGATTCGTTAGCTCAGCTGGTAGAGCACATCCCTTTTAAGGATGGGGTCCAGGGTTCGAACCCCTGACGAATCACAAAAAAAACCAATCAATAATTGATTGGTTTTTTTTGCTCTCTTTTTACTCATTATTAAAGTAGAATTATAATTTATCGTTCTAAAAAAGTCTTATCTTTAGCCTATAATTCAATGAATCTCAAAAATATGTTAACAATAGATACTTCAGTAACAAAAAACCCTAGCTTACATCATTATTTATTAGGCGCAGTAGGACCTCGCCCAATCTGTTTTGCAAGTACAATAGATAAAAAAGGAAATAGAAACATTGCTCCATTCAGTTTTTTCAATGTGTTTAGCTCTAACCCTCCAATAGCGGTATTTTCACCTGCAAGAAGTGGCAGAACAGGCAAACAAAAAGATACCTTAAACAATGTAAAAGAAGTAGCCGAAGTCGTTATAAATATTGTCAACTACGATATGGTAAATCAAATGTCTTTAGCTAGTTCTCCTTACGACCACGACGAAGATGAATTTGTAAAAAGTGGACTTACTCCATTAAAATCTGAAATAGTAGCTCCATTTAGAATAAAAGAATCTCCTGTACAAATGGAATGTAAGGTAATTGAAATAAAAGAATTGGGGAATCAAGGAGGCGCAGGAAATTTAGTTATTTGTGAAATTTTAAAAATACACATTGACGAAAACATACTCGACAACAAACAAATGATAGATCAAACAAAAATAGATTTAGTTGCTCGAATGGGGGGTAATTGGTATTGCAGAGCCGATAAAAATTCCATGTTTGAAATCGAAAAACCAATTACAACCAAAGGCGTAGGTTTTGATAATATACCGTCTGATATTTTGAACAGTAAAATTCTAACAGGGAATGACTTAGGTCAATTGGGAGGAATAGAACAAATACCAAACGAAACAAAAGTAAACGACTATAAACTAATGGAGCTCAGTGATTTATTTATGGAATTTGAAGACAACGCAACAAATCTAGAAACTAAACTTCATGAACGAGCTAAAGATTTATTGAAACAAAACAAATTAGAAGAAGCATGGAAAACGTTATTAACATTCAATAATTAATATTCACAGAATTGTCTTTTTTTAGAATAAAAGCCCTACTTTTGAAACTCGAAAAATAACAGATTTAGAAAAAAATAAAATGGCAGAATTAAAAATCAACGGAAAAGTAAAATTAGTATTAGATGCACAAACTTTTGATAGTGGATTTACAAAAAGAGAATTTGTAATTACTACTCAAGAACAATATCCACAAGATGTAAAACTAGAAGTAACTCAACAAAGAGTAGCTTTGTTAGATAACATGAAAGAAGGTGACAACGTTGATGTTCATTTTAACATCAGAGGAAACGAATACAACGGTAGATACTTTGTTAATTTACAAGCATGGAAAATTGATTCGGCAGTAGCTCCTACCGCATCGGCTCCAGCTCCAGTAGCTCCTAACACAGAGTTAGCATCGGCAGACGATGAAGCTGATTTACCATTCTAATAAGAATTTCAACAAAAAAAAGCTCATTTTTTTATTAAAAATGAGCTTTTTTTGTATTTCGTTTTTTTGTATTATTGACCCTTTTTAACCTATCTTTGTATTCGTATAAAACATTAATCCTATGCAAGAAGAAACATTAATCGATATATTAGAAAAAAAAGAACTTGTAGAAAATAGAGACCTTATTTTATACAACGACGACGTTAACAGCTTTGAGCATGTCGCAAATTTATTAATTAAATATTGTAATCATCAACCGATGCAAGCTGAACAATGCGCTTGGATTGTGCACAACAATGGAAAATGCCAAATAAAACGAGGCGAATTATCAAAATTGAAATCAATTTGCCAGGCCTTACTCGACGGGGGCTTATCTGCTACAATAGAATAATTGAACCAATACAAAACAATTTCTAAAACTGCGTAAGTATTTTACAGCTATTTTGAAATATATTTTACAATTACCCTATTTTGAATAACCTCACCTAAAACAAGACAAATGATTACTAGAATTGTAAAACTAACCATTAACCCAGCACAAAAAGAAGATTTTATTGCTGTTTTTAAAACCAACAAGCATCATATACTGGCTCAAAAAGGAAACTTAGATGTAGAATTATTACAAGATAAAAAATATCCTAATTTATTCTTTACTTACAGCCATTGGGAAAGTGAATCTGATTTAAACCTTTACAGAAAAACAGAAGTTTTTAATAAAATTTGGAAAGAAACCAAATCAAAATTTTGTAGCCAACCAGAAGCTTGGAGTACTTATAAAATAGGCTAAAGAAATTTTTAATATACCTAAAAAAGAGCTAATCGATTTTAGTTTCTAAGTTAAAAAAATCAAAAAACCTGAAAAATATTAATTTTAAACAATATTGTAAAGAATTATAAGTTTAATTAAAAAACTAAAAACACATTTAATTAAGCCTATGAAAAGAACAATTACTTTAGAAAAAAACATTTTATTAACCACATTATCAAACGATTTACAATTAGAAAAAAAGAAGGAAACAAAAAATAAAGTACGTCCTTCTATGATAAATAGTTTGCTCAATTATTCAAAATCACTATTGATACTTCCCTCTTCTACAGTAAGAGGAATGTCTTTAGAAGTAGTGGCTAATTAATTAGAAAAGACTTACAATGTAACATTGTAAGTCTTTTTTTTGAGAATAAAATATATTTTTTGGGAATGATAATTTGATGTTGTACATTTGCCAAAACAATAAGTCTTTAAAATAAAAAAGAATGATAAATACAGAAAAATTACCTTACAAAGTAAAAGACATTAGTCTTGCTGATTGGGGAAGAAAAGAAATTAAATTAGCAGAAGCTGAAATGCCAGGATTAATGGCATTAAGAGAAGAATATGGAGCTTCAAAACCATTAGCAGGGGCTAGAATTGCAGGATGTTTGCATATGACTATCCAAACTGCTGTTTTAATAGAAACATTAGTAGCTTTAGGAGCTGAAGTAAGTTGGTCTTCTTGCAATATTTTTTCTACTCAAGATCAAGCGGCAGCAGCAATTGCAGCAACAGGAGTTCCTGTATATGCTTGGAAAGGTCTTAATGAAGAAGAATTTAATTGGTGTATCGAACAAACGTTAACTGCTTTTGAAGGTGGAAAACCATTGAACATGATACTAGATGACGGAGGAGATTTAACCAACATGGTTTTAGATGATTATCCTGAATTAGTAGCTGAGATAAAAGGATTGTCTGAAGAAACAACTACAGGTGTTCATAGATTGTACGAAAGAGTTAAAAACGGAACTTTAACAATGCCTGCAATTAACGTAAACGACTCGGTAACTAAATCTAAATTTGATAATAAATACGGTTGTAAAGAGTCTTTAGTTGACTCAATTAGAAGAGCTACTGATGTTATGATGGCAGGAAAAGTTGCTGTTGTAGCAGGTTATGGAGATGTAGGAAAAGGTTCTGCTGCTTCATTAGCTGGAGCTGGAGCAAGAGTTATTGTTACAGAAATTGATCCAATTTGTGCTTTACAAGCTGCAATGGACGGTTTTGCTGTTAAAAAAATGGATAACGCTATAAAAGAAGCTGATATTGTAGTTACTACAACTGGTAACAAAGATATTATCAAAGGAAGACATTTTGAAGCAATGAAAGATAAAACAATTGTTTGTAATATCGGACACTTTGACAATGAAATTCAAGTAGCTTGGTTGCAAGAAAAATACGGAGATACTAAAATAACTGTAAAACCACAAGTTGACTTATACAATATTAACGGAAACGACATTATTCTTTTAGCAGAAGGAAGATTAGTAAACTTAGGTTGTGCTACTGGACACCCTTCATTTGTAATGAGTAATTCATTTACAAATCAAACATTAGCTCAAATTGAATTGTGGACAAATTCTGAAGCCTATAAAAATGAAGTTTATATGCTACCTAAACATTTAGATGAAAAAGTAGCAAAACTACATTTAGCTAAAATAGGTGTTGAATTAGAAGTTCTTACAGAAGAACAAGCTGCTTATATTGATGTTCCTGTTGAAGGACCATACAAGCCTGAGCATTATAGATATTAATCTATTTTTAGATATTACAAAAAAAGCCTATCAAAATGATAGGCTTTTTTTTGTTTAATAATTGGGGACTTAGCTCTTTGTTTACGCTAATAATACCAAATGAATATTAAAATGAGCTAAAAATAAATTGAATTATTTTTTTGCTAGTTGATGAATAAAATCTATT
>CAMZKF010000021.1 GCA_947311095.1 uncultured Flavobacteriales bacterium | reverse complement strand
TAAACTCCGCTGGCTAGTTTTTGTGTACTTATAGTTTCTCGGTTACTTCCTATCTGTTTTTGTAAAACCATACGACCTGCTAGATCTACTAATCGAAAACTGATAGGGTTTTGAAAATCTATTTCTTCGGGTATTTCTATTGTTAAATTGTCTTGGATTGGGTTAGGGTATATTTTATAACTTTGCGTATGTGTTATTGTGTCTGGCTTGCAAAACTTTAAATGTATTATAGTATCTTTATTTGCCAAAATTTCTGAACCTAAATCAAAAGATAAGCTATCGTTTATATACACATAAAAATAAGCGTAATAACCTATGCTATATTTATCACTTGATGCAAAGGGTAAAACAGAGTTTGGGGGGATTGTTCTATGATAATTAATATGCAAAATATAATCTTCCTCACAATCATAAGGTAAGCACGCCGACTCTTTAAATCTTTCGCTGTTGTAGTTATTTAATACAGCTCCTTTTAATACTATTAAGTTTTCTGTTTTATTGGATTCTTTATATAGCTCTAAATCTAAAGCATACAGTCCTTTATAATGCCTTGCATCAATTGTTATTTTTACACTCTCTGGACACATTTCATATTCGCAACCACAGTCATAAACTGCGTCGGGGTTATAATTTTTTGCCGCTACATCGGTGCATCCTTCCAAATGACAACCGGGTTCTAAACAACCGTATTGGTCTAGTTTTATTAGTACAGAGGATACTTTCCCATTTGGAAACAAATCGCCAGGAGGACTATTGTACCAACCTATACCTAAAAAACCGCCATCGGCACTTTCTATTGTATTTCTGATATTTAAGAATGGGGCGGGATTTAAAAATTCATCGGGATTTTCTTCTTTTAATATCTCTATTGTTCTATTCCAAATCACTTCTCCATTTGGTGTTACTTTTATATAAACGGTATTGGACGACTGATTGTTTACACAAATTAAATAGTTCCCATCTTGTAAATGTAGTAAATTATAAGGGAGGTATTCATTTCCATTGGTTAATGTATCACAATTTACCGCTGTATTATACAGGTTTTTCTTCCATTTAAAATTCCCCGACAAATCTATTTCCCCTATCCAAACGCAAGCGCTATCAATTCCTTTCCCAGGACCAATCAAAGAGTTTGGCCTATGAATCAAGTAGCGCTCTGCCCAAGTGATTAAATAACTGTTGCTATCTTTTTCCATTAAAGCACCTCCATAAGAAGTGTAATCTTGACCGTGTATTCGTTTTCTCCACTCTTCAATGCCATTGTGATCTGTTTTTATTAATAAAGAATACTTATTAATTGTTTCTGGAGTAATATTGTGTATCACAGGAACCTCTATACAAGAAAGGAAATACCCTCCATCGGACGCTGAGGTAATTTTTAAATAAAAATGACTAGTTGACCATTGTACAGAAGGTATAATATGATGCCAGTTAACATTACCTTCGTTATCGACACAAATAAACCTTAGTGCATTACCTTGGTTTGGAGGTTGAATGTAAGCTACTAATAAAATAGTTGAGTCGTTAATGTATTTTACTACGTCTATTTTCCTTCCAACTCCATTAGCGAAAATCGGTATATTAAAAGCTAAATCTATTGAATCTAATTTATCTGAGAAACGGAATAATCTAGAATCGTAATTATTAAAATTATTAGAATAACAACTACTTACAAACCATCGATTAGTATCTGTAAAATCGGATGAGTAATAACCTGTAGCATCTTCAAAATCTATTGAATCATTTTGTGTATCCCATACATTATGTATATTTCCTTCATTATCAACTGTATTTATTTTTAACCAAGCTACATTATTATAATATTCGTAATAGTTACTAATCGTTTTTATAGAATCTCCTATTTCTACCACCCCAACACCATACCATCCATCCAAAAAAGTGTAGAATGTGTTTTGTGCTTTTATTGGTGAAAAAAGCGATAGGATAATGATTAGATATGTTGTAATTATTTTCATAAAAAGAAAAAAGCAACACATTCAATAAAGAATGTGTTGCTTGTGTTATTTATTTTTTGATTAATTTATCAGAAAAAACGACTTTTCCATCTGCTATTATGCTCACAACATAGTTTCCTTTTGTAAACTTAGCTACAGGTAATATTACCTCATCTGTATTGTTTTCTAATTTTTGATTAAATATAGATTTACCCATTACATCTACTATTGTCATTTCGAGTGTCTGGTATGGTTCTAAATACGAATAACGAATAGAAGTAAAATCAACAGCAGGATTTGGATACAATAGCAAAAACTCCATTTCGTTTTCTAACGCTAGTGTAGCTCCTATTTTCAAGCTTTTTGACATTTCCGGAAAATAAATAGGCTCGTTATAATCTAACTCGTTATTCAAAGCCAATAAAGCCCTAGCATTTGCCGAAATTAAAGTATTCTGATTTGCATAGTCTTTCAACTTGTTTAGTTCCTGACTAGTCAACCTGTTCATGATTAAGCCTTCGTTTTTCCAATCGTTTTTTAATTGGTTAAAGTCAATTAAATCAATAATATATTTTTCTTCTTGCTCCGTCATTTTAAAATCTTGAACAACAGATAATTGATTTTGTACTGCTTCTTGATTGTTAAGTGCTAAATAAATTTTTAGCTTCTTTAACTCATAAGTCAACAGTCCTGTATTAGAATATAGTTCAATCATTTTTTGAGTAGGGTTTACCAATGCAGTGTCTTCTGCAATCCATTCTACACCATTTTGAATAACCTTGTCCAATTCTTTTTGCTTTGAAATAACATCTAACTCTAAAAACTCTTTCGTAGATAGAGTCGTTTTCCCTAATCTAATTTGAGCACGCATGTACTGAGGCAATTGCAACAAACGAGAATCTAAAATTTCTTCCATTTCTTTAATCTTTGCCGAATGAGGATTAGCTACCAATACATTACGAACCATTGCGACTGTAAAACCTTCTTCTTGTTTTGCTACTTCAACCAAAACTTCTTCCGAAAGCTTTCCTGCATTGTCCATTAATTCCATATAATGTCCATAAGCGTCAGAATTTGTAGTACCCTTTACATCAGCTTCCAATTTAGCCGTTTCACCTCCGTCTAATAGACCTAAATAAACGGTGTTACTTGCTGTCATATTTGCTACTGCCGAAAGTTTGGCAACTAAAATAACACCAATAGGACCAACAGGTCCGATTGGATTACTTGCACAGTTTGATGCGAATGATCCATTATTAGAAAAAACACTTACGGAATTATCATAAATAGAAGGAGCTAATCGACTGTTCTGAGAAACAGAACTATGAAAATAAGAGACATGTTCTTCTTCGTTTTTAAAATTACTAAACAGAATAGGGCTACTATTTGCAAATAAATTATCCGCGCCAATTCCAAAACCACCTTGATATGTTTTTATACCTTTGTGAGGTGCATTTAAATAACCATTGGTATGGACAAAAATATCTACCATTGAATTTTTAAAATCGTTACATTTTATTTCTAAACCTGTATTTGTAGAACTATTAACTCCTTTATTTTCTCCTATAGCTTCTAAAGGTACAGTGTGTCCATCAAATTCATTTCGCTTAATTTCAGTTTCTTCACCACTATGGTTTGCCACTAAAAGACCTGCCGTCATACCTCCTCCATTAGAAAAGGCTGTTGAGTTAAATGTATTATCTTCTACCTCATAATCCTGACTCATTTCTAAATACACTCCATATTTTGTTGGGTTATTAGCACCTACAGCTCCTGTATTGTCTGAAACAAAAGTATTATTCGTTATCTTAGACTTATCTAAGCCACTAAAGTAAATCCCTCTTAATCCATTAAATGTAGAATTTCTAACTTGCGTATATTTACCACTAATATTTTCATTATTTTGATAAGCTTTAATTCCATAACTCAAATCTTCAAAAGAAACATTGTTTACATAGTAAGAAGCGTCAACAGAAAAAATTCCTTCCCTTTTGAGGCCGTTTATTGTTCTATTGTCAACAAAAGTGTTTCCTCCATTAAAATGAACCCCATTGACATCCCATAATGTTACACTTGGAAAAGGAGAATGAGTTACATCTGTATAATCGTCGTTCAATTCGAACGTACAGTTACTAAACCAAGAACGATTATTAACCTCTAAAGTTGGGTTACTAGCAGATGGGTGGTTGTGATATGACAAAAATTCAACATCTCTTTTATTGTTTAAGAAATGCGTATGACTAGCTTTGACAATACCTCCTGTTTTGTTAAAATCTGGACCTGTCGAAATTGCTTTGTGGGCATTTTCTATAATTGCTCCATTTTTTAAATAAACAAATCCTTGAAATTGTAATGTTTGTTTTTTGTTTCTGTCTCCTTCTACTTTTATACCTTCCCAGTGAGACTGATAATAATGCTCATTCGTTAATGTTCCTCCATCAACAATCAGCTTAGCTCCCTTTTCTACTGTAATTCCAGCATTTGGCACAAACTGTAATTCGCATTTAACCGTTAAAGTATTTCCAGACTTCACTATAATATCTTGGTAAAACTTCATGCTAAAATCCCAAACTTCATTTGAAGTTACCTCATAAGGAACACTTGAATAACCTGTTATAAAATTTCGTACATTATAATTCGAGTTCCACTGATTTTCAAGAATGGTAGCCCTATGAATGCGTCCCATTTGAAATGCTGAAGTATAGAAATTTCCTTGATCACCTCCCATTAAGTTATTATTTCCAACTCCTAAAAACACTAAACCAACAGAGGTTATAGCATATTTAATTTTAAAAGATTTTTTTTTCATAATAATACATTTAATATTTTACCTACAAATAAATAATTGTATCTTAGTATTCGTAGGTATTACGAGTACTGGGATTGCGTAAAGTTTTAACCTAGTCTGCACAACAGATTATTTTACGACTTGTATTTAAAAGAGAGTGTTCTAAGCTCTCTCTTTTTCTTTTTACAAATAATTCGTCTTCAATACTTTTAGAATAAAGGTATCGTTAATATTTTTTTAACATTGTAAATGTAAGGAAATAAACAAGGGAAAATAAATGTTTACCGTTTTTTTTTTTTGTAAATCGTATTTTTACTAGTGTAAATCGTACCTGTTTGTGTGAGGGATAGTAGCAATTGTTTGAGCTCTTTTTTGTTTTTTCTCCTTTAGAAAAACAAAAAAAGCGAGTGCGGATAGCCCGCTCGAACGC
>CAMZKF010000020.1 GCA_947311095.1 uncultured Flavobacteriales bacterium | reverse complement strand
CAGGAAACTGGACAAATAATGGAGGGAATACTATGTTAATGAGTAATAGTCCTGGAACTGTTGTATTAGACGGAGGAAATCAATTGATAAAAGGAACTGATGTTACCGATTTTTATAACTTAACATTAGGAGGCGGTTCATCTGTTAAAACAATGGAATTAGATGCAAATGTATCAAGTGTGTTAGATTTGGGAGACGAAGAACTTCAAACAAATGCTAATATAATGAGTGTTAATAATCCTTCTCCAAGTGCAATTATTTGGAATACAGGATTTGTAAACAGCGATAGTCTTGGAGGGTATTTAGCTAGAGCAACCAATTCTACTTCTGAATATCAATTTCCAGTAGGGTCTAGTTTATTATCTGATGTTTATCGTCCCGTTACGCTAAAACCAGCCACCTCAAGTGCTAATATATATGGAGTAAGATTGTCCGATGAAGATCCTAATGCCGATCAGACAGGAACTTCTGCAGGAGGAGCAACAGGTCCTTTTCCTACGTCGAGTAAGGGAGCTCAGGTAAAATCAGTTAATCAAGAGTTTTATTATACTATCTCAAGGTTGACAGGAAGTGATGCAGTAGATGTACAAGTTGATTTTTTTAATGCTGATGGAGATTATCAAACCTTAGCGCAGTGGGATGGTAGTGCATGGGTTAAACAAAATTATGATTATAGCCCTTCTACCGTGGGTAGTGTCTTTAATAGCCCAGATGTTAACTTAGCTAAAAGTGCTGTAAATGATTTTAATACAGATGTATTTTCTTTAGCTGCGATAGAGTTTGAAATAAAAGTGCCAGGAGGAGTTTCTCCCAATGCAGATAATTACAATGATAATTTTGTTATTGAGAATTTAGAATACTTTCCAAATAATGAATTAGTTATTTTTAACAGATGGGGAGATATTGTTTATAAAGCTACTCCTTATTTAAATGATTGGCATGGTCAAGCAACAGGGAATATGACTTTAGCAGGGAAAGAAGTTGTAAATGGGACTTATTTTTATATATTAAAATTAGATGCTGATAGCGAGTCAGACGTTTATAAAGGGTCTTTAGAATTAAGAAGAAATAAATAAAGGGGTATGAGCAGGGAAATAAATAGAATTTTGACAATAACATTATTGATGTTGTCAGTAGGAACATTAAAAGCACAAGATTATTTTAATATGTCGCAGTATATGATGCACCAGCCATTTATAAATCCAGCGGCTATTGGAAGTTATAATACGTTAAATGGAGCAGGTTTGTTTAGACAACAATGGGTCGGTCTCGATGGAGCTCCTTCAACTCAAGCATTTAACATTAACTCGCCATTTAAAGGAAGTAATGGAAATGTTGGTTTTTCAGTAATTAGAGATAAGATAGGGGTGAATGATAAAATAGATTTATCAGGAACTTATGCGTATAATATTTCAATAAATTCAAAATCTAAATTAGCATTAGGATTATCAGCCATGGCTGTATTGAATCAAAGTCTTTATTCAAAAACTGAAGTTAATGATGCTAATGATCCTTTGTTTTCAAATAATACGAAAATGCATTTGCAGCCTAATTTTCAATACGGGATGTATTATTATACAAATAAAATGTATGTAGGTATTTCTTTACCAAAACTATTGGTTAATTCAGTTACTGCTGATTCTACAAAAGACAACGCTTCAACTTCTTTTGATTTTAAACAACTGCATTATTATATTAATGCTGGTTACAAATTTAAGTTAAATTCAAATTTAGACTTAAATGTATCTACTTTATTGAAACAAATTTCAGGAGCTCCATTTCAGTACGATATAAATGCTCAGGTTGTTTATAAAAAGAAAATAGGAATAGGAGCTTCTTTTCGTTCAAGTAAAACATTGGTAGCTCTTTTATCATATCAAATTAATGATATGTTAAAATTGTCATATTCTTATGATTTATCATTATCTAAATTAGGAGCTTATCATGGAGGTTCTCACGAAATAATGTTGATATTTAAAATGGCACATAAAGAGCCTTTATTAATTGAACCACCAAGATTTTAAGGATTAAACAACCAAGGATAGAAAGATAGAGATGAGAAAAATTTTATTATTAAGTAGTATTGTAATCAGTTCCATTATAAGTTTTGGACAACAAAAAGAAATACAAATTGGAACAGAAAAGCAAAAGGGAGGTTATTATAAAGAAGCTATTTCTAATTTTGAAACAGCTTTAGCTAATCCTAAAATTTCAGAAGAACAAAAAATTGTTGTATTTAAAGGCTTGGGCGAGTGTTATGAAAAAACACATAATTATAAAAAAACTGTCTTATATTACGGAAAGTATTTAGCTACTAACCCTAATGATATAGATAAATATTTAAATTATAGCTCTGCTTTAAGAACAGTAGGAAAAACAGAAGAAGCTAAAGCATTTTTCTTAAAATATGCCGAAAAGAAAGGAGACGAAAAGTTAAAAACTGAATTCAATGAAATGATTGATTGGGCTGAAGCTAATGGAGATGATGCGACCCCTTTTGTTGTTAAGGTAACAAATATTGAAACGAATGGAATTAGCATGGGGGCGTGTGAATTTCAAGAAGGAGTTTTAACAGGTCAAGCTAAATCAAAAGATGAAGATAAAACTGTGTTTTATGATTTAGGATACAGCAAAAAAACAGCTGAGAATACTTATGACGCTCCTGTTAGTATCGCAAAGTCTCTTTCTAGTGAATATTATGTTGGTTATCCTTCTGTTTCTAACGATGGTAAAGTATTGTATTTTACTTCTAATTCATCGGATAAAGGGAAATATAAACCAGGGAAAACTAAAAAAATAGATTATAGTTCAAAAGGAATAAATGTATTAAAAATATTTAAAACAGAACTCATTGATGGAAAATGGAGTCCTAAAGAATCTCTTCCATTTAATAGTAATGAATATAGTTGTGCTCACCCATTTATTACAAATGATGGAAAAACACTTTATTTTGTATCTAATATGGAAGGTTCTCTAGGAGGGTATGATGTTTATAAATCTATAATAAACGCAGATGGGACGTATTCAAAACCAGTTAATTTAGGAGAGAATGTAAATACCCAATTAGATGAAATGACACCTTCGTTTTTTAATGGAGATTTATTCTTCTCTTCAAGAGGTCATTTTGGTTTTGGAGGGTCAGATATTTTTAAATCAACATTAAATAGTGATGGTTCTTATGAAAAAGCAGCGAATGTAGGGAAACCGCTGAATTCTACATTTGATGATTTTGCATTTATGCCTACTAAATCTGGAGTATCAGGGTTTTTATCTTCAAATAGAGATGGTGAAAATGGAGAGGATTATATTTATACATTTAAATTAATTCCCGCAGAATATAAGGTGCTAGATAAAGAAACAGGAGAAGCAATTGCCGATACAAAAATAACCGTATATGAAAAAGTAAATGGTGAATGGGTAGAATCTTCTGTTCAAGTTACAGACGCTAATGGTGTTTGGGGGACTAGTTTTGCTAAAAACAAAGATTATAAAATAGTTTACGATAATCCTTATTATGAATTAAAGGAAATAGAACTCTTGCAGAACGATAAAAGAAGAGAAAAAAAGATTGCTAAAATTAAAAGCGGTGTAAAACTTAAAAAAGCAGTTTTGTTTGGTCAAATGATTGATGCAATAACCAATAAAACAGTAGAAGGAGCAGTCGTTGATTTGTTTGAAAAAGATGATAATGGAAATTACGTAAAAGTAGGAAGTGTACTTACCGATAAATATGGGTCTTGGAAACATTACATTAGAAGAGATAAAGAGTATAAGGTAGTTATAAATAGAGATGGATATGATGAGAAATCATTTGAAATACCAGCCGTAGTTAGCAATGACCCTGATAGATCAAGTATAATTGAATCGATGAACCCTATGAAGTTTAACCCTACTGCTAAAAAAGACGTTAAGCTAAAAATAAATAATATTTACTTCTATTTTGCAAAAGGGAAAATAAAAGAAGAGTCGTATCCAATTTTAGATAACATTGTAGATTACCTAAATCAAGATAAGAAAATAAGAATTGAGATTAGTGCTCATACCGATTGTATAGGTAAAGACTCATATAATTTAGCCTTGTCTAAAAAGAGAGCTAAGGCATGTTACAGTTATTTAGTTAAAAAAGGTATAGATAAGTCGAGATTAGTATCTGTTGGTTATGGAGAAAAACATTTACTTAACGATTGTGCATTACAACGAAGAGATGAAAAAGCTGCAGAATTAAATAGAAGGGTTGAGATTAAAATATTGTAATAATTAGGAATAAAAAAAATCCTTATAGTTTTTACTATAGGGATTTTTTTCTTTAATAAAATAGAGTGTATGTATAGAATAAAAATTATATTTTTTCTTTCTTTTTTTGTGGCTAATTTCTACGGTCAAGATGATAAAATTGAAAGTTTAAAATCGAGTATTGAATTGGCTTCTAAAGAAGATAAACCGCATATGTTAAATAAACTTTCAAAAATGTGTTTAAAAAAGAACAGAGATGAAAGTTTAAAGTATGCTAATGAAGCTATCTTATTAAGTGAAGACTTAGGGGATATGAAAGAAGAAATGTCTGGTTATGTCAATAAAGCGAATGCATTGGCCAAACTAGGAAAACACAAAGAGGCTATAAAAACGATATCTAAAGTTATAAATATAGATAGAGAATATGGAAATGATCCAAGTTTAGCTTTTAACCTTAAAATTTTGGGTAATGAACAGTTAGCCTTAAAATATTATTCTAAAGCTAGAAAAACTTTAAAAGAATCATTTGATTTGTATAATAAAATGGGTGATAAAAGAGCCTTAGGTTACATTGCTGGAGATTTAGGAAATCTTGAAAAATCAGCTGGAAAGAAAAAAGAAGCAATAAAATGGTATGAAAAAGCAGTTAGATTTTATCAAAAATCGAAAAATGTAAGAGGCGAAATACAGGCAGGAATGGCTATAGCTTCTATAAATGCTAATAGAGGAGATTATGAAAAGTCATTGAGTCAATTTAACGAACTTAAATCATTAGCTAAGAAAAATGGGCTGAGTTCTTTGGGACATGCGATTGATAAAAACATTCGTATTGTAGCCGAAAACAAAGAGAAAAAGGAAAAAAACATTACAGATGTAGATAAAGAAAAAGAAGAAAGGGTAGCTGAGGAAATGGGGAATTTAAAAGATTTTCAAGTACAATCTTTAGAAGAAATTAGTAAACTTAGTGAAGCAAATCAAATATTGGCTTTGCAGGAACGGTTACAAAAAGAAGAGTATGATAAAAAAATAAAAGAAGAAGAAGAAGCTCGATTAAAAGCAGAGCAAGAAAAAGTCTTGGCAGAAACGTTAGCGCAGGCTTCACTTGCCGAAAAAGAAAAAGAAGAAGTTAAAAATGATTTACTAAAAGCTCAAAATGCCAAACAAGCAACGCAATTATTTGGAGTCATAATAGGATTAGCTTTACTTGGTATTTTGATTGTTTTTATTTTAAAAGGTTTGAGAGAAAAGAAAAAGGCAAATGAAGTTTTAGTAGCTAAAAATGACTTGATTGAAAGTCAAAAAGAAGTTTTAGAAAATCAGAAAGAAGAGCTTGAAAAGAAAAACCACAATATCCACGAAAGCCTTGATTATGCAAAAAAAATACAAACTTCAATATTGCCTTCTATTGAAGGTTTAAGTACCAAATTCTCAGATTCATTTATCTTTTTTAGACCGAAAGATATTGTAAGTGGCGATTTTTATTGGTATTATGAATATGGAAACAAGCTATATGTTTCTGTATCTGATTGTACAGGACACGGAGTTCCTGGTGCATTTATGTCTATAATAGGCAATAATCTAATTGAAAAAGCTATTGTAGAGAAGAAGATAGAAAAACCTGCAGATGTGCTTCAGTTTATGAGTGATGGAATCAATGAAAAATTGGGAATGACAAATGGAAACTCTAACGTAAAAGATGGAATGGATATGACGTTGATTTGTATTGATAAGTCAACCAATAAATTATGGTTTTCTGGAGCTAGAAATCCAATGTATTTTCTTAGAGACGGAAAACTTGAAGAAATTAAAGCAACAAAATTATCTGTTGGTTACAACAGTAAAAAAAGTGCCGCTATTTTTGAACACAAAGAATTAGAAATAAAGAAAGGAGATCGCTTATATATGTTTTCCGATGGTTTTGCCGATCAAAAAGGAGGTCCAAAAGGAAAGAAATTCTATTACAAACCATTTAGACAATTATTGGAAGATACAGCAAATGAACCAATGAAATATCAAAAAGAGATATTAGAAACTACGATTATAGGTTGGATGAACGGTAGAGAACAACTCGACGATATACTAGTTCTTGGTATTGAAATATAAAAAGGACTTTAGCAATCGAAAAAAACTAAATTCAAATTGGGCTAAACAAAAAAAGAGGAAATTTAAATTTCCTCTTTTTTTATCTTAAAATTATAAAATTCTATCCTATTAATTCGTTGTAAGCATCAAAGTCTAATAAATGATCAAATTGAGATTCGTCAGATATTCTTACTTTAATCCTCCAGCCTTTTCCGTATGGGTCTTCATTTACGGCTTCTGGAGAAGATTCTAAAGCTTCATTAAATTCAATTATTTCTCCAGAAAGGGGCATAAATAAATCTGAAACTGTTTTTACAGCTTCTACCGATCCAAATACTTCTTCTTGTTCTAATGTTTCTCCTTCAGTTTCGATTTCAACATAAACAATATCTCCTAATTCTCCTTGCGCAAAATCTGTAATACCTATCGTTGCAATATCTCCGT
The DNA here is from genome assembly GCA_947311095.1 of uncultured Flavobacteriales bacterium. Lineage (GTDB taxonomy): Bacteria > Bacteroidota > Bacteroidia > Flavobacteriales_D > Parvicellaceae > S010-51. The sequence goes on along the minus strand of CAMZKF010000020.1, from coordinate 3,802 downwards.
TTAAATTAACCCATTCGTGGTCTTTTGTGTATCTCAAGTTTGTTGGTAAGCTCATTTTTAAAGTATTTATATGAAATATTAATATATATGACAAAAATAACGATTTTATTGATTTAATCCTCAAAAAGTGTAAAATATATTTTATCTATCATTAGTATTTATAAATTGATTGTAAATTGCACTTTTAAATTATTATTTATGAAATATTTATTCACTTTTATAACATCTTTTATATTCATAATCTCTATAGCTCAAGAAAAAAGTACAGTATTTAATCGTGTACTTCATGACTTTGGACTTATTGAAGAAGAAAGAGGAATGGTAATAACAGAATTTAAATTTAGTAATCAATCGAAAGAAAAATTTAAAATTGTAGATTCTAAAAGCTCTTGTAATTGTACTGTTATTGGCGTTTCTAATCAAGAAATTAAAAAAGGAGATACGCTCACAGCTACTGTATCATATGACCCAACAGGTTTACCAGGGAGGTTTAATAAGTCGATTGAATTGACGTTTGAAGGGAAGAAAGGAAGAAGAATAAAACGTTACTTAACAATTAAAGGAGTAACCGTTTCTTTAACAGCTAAAAATTTACTATTAAAAACAGATTCGCTACAAAAAGAAATTAATGTAATTTATAGCTATCGCCAAAATAAAATAGGAAAAAAAATAGACGTTAAAAATGAAGATTATATTGCATTGATAAAAAAAGCGACACAACTGGCTTTAATGCATAAATCGGTAAGAATATTAATTACAATTTATAATAAAGAAGCTGATTATGCATTTGAAAAATTATTGAAAGATAGTTACAATAAAATTAATAAAGATTTAATTAACGAAGGTATTCCCGAACAAAATATAATATTTCTAGATCCTAAAGTCGAATTGTCATCACAAGATGAATACCTTCAAGTAGCCTTAATTAATAAAGATTCGTATGTAACTCCAAAACTGAATGAAGACGTAATAGCTCAAGTTTCTACTTATCGTGATGGAAAAGAAAAAACAATAAGCATAAATAGTGCTCAACAAAATGCCTTGCCTATCTATTTTCAATATTTTAGAGGAGGTCTAAGAGATATTGATACGGCAAGTTCAAATTTCAAATTATTTTTTAATGAATTGACAGAACAAATAAAAGATAAAGAAGATTTAGTTGAATTACTTATTGTGAGTAGTGCTTCTAACTGGGTCTATTCTTCCGATAAATTCGATAATCAATATATAGCGACACTGAGAGGTGATAAATCGACAGAGACACTTAAAAAACAGTTGAAAATAGCTGGTATTGATGTTGAAAAATTAAGCTTTTCTAAAAATACAAAAATTATAGGTCCTAAAATGAATAAACGAAATTATGTTCCTTATTTTTATCGTAAATTTCAGTATTTAAAAATTATTCCTGTTTATAAAGTCGATGCAAAAGATGTTAGGGGTGCGAGTGGTTTTATTCATTATTATAAATCAAGTGTAGAAGCTTTGGAAACAAACACTAAACCTTTTTATTCTTTTATCAATCAAATAGAATACCTTATCAAAACACAAGGATTTGCTAAAATAAAATTAGAAGGTTCATCAAGTCATACGATTATAAAAACCTATCATTCAAACGAAAAATTGGCGTATGTAAGAATAGAAGATTTGAAAGAAAATATTGAAAAAGCATTGTATAAAAGAGGCGTTAATCCTCAACGATTAGAAGTTATAGAAGAAATAGTTTTAGTACAAGGACCTGCGTATGGAAAGGGTAGTCCAGAAGAATATAAAAAAGTACAATACGTAAAAGCTCTTTTGGTAGATTAAAGAGAATAGATTATTTTTGAATTATAAAAAGAAAACAGCATGGAAAAAATATTAGTGATAGACGATGAAAGACCAATAAGAAATACCCTTAAAGAAATTTTAGAATTTGAAAATTATAAAGTAGATACCGCAGAAGATGGGAAAGAAGGCTTAGCTATGATTTTATCGAATAAATACGACTTAGTTTTAACTGATATTAAGATGCCTAAAATGGACGGAATGGAAGTTTTAGATGCGTTAATAGAAAAAGACATAGACGTTCCTGTTGTTATGATTAGTGGACACGGAAATGTTGAAACAGCTGTGGAGGCTATAAAAAAAGGAGCGTATGATTTCATTCAAAAACCACTGGATTTAAACCGAACTTTGATTACCTTAAAAAATGCATTGGATCGTAAAGAAATTGTAAAAGAGGTTAAGAAACTAAAGCGAAAAGTTACTAAAGGCAAACTGACTGAAATAATCGGAGAATCTAAGCCTATTTTAGAGATTAAGAAAATGATAAATAAGGTAGCGAGTACCGACGCTAGAGTTTTTATTACAGGTAGCAATGGAGCAGGAAAAGAATTGGTAGCTCGACAATTACATGAAAAAAGTAATCGAAATAAAGCAGCTTTTATAGAAGTCAATTGTGCAGCTATTCCTTCAGAATTGATAGAAAGTGAACTGTTTGGACACGAGAAGGGAGCTTTTACTTCGGCTCACAAGCAACGTAAAGGTAAATTTGAACTGGCAGATGGAGGAACTTTATTTATGGATGAAATTGGCGATATGAGTTTGGCTGCTCAAGCTAAAGTTTTGAGGGCGTTACAAGAACATAAAATAACTAGAGTAGGAGGTGACAAAGAAATTAAAGTAAACGTTAGAGTTTTAGCAGCTACCAATAAAAATTTACGCAAAGAAATTAAAGAGGGAAATTTTAGAGAAGATTTATACCATCGCTTAAACGTTATTCCAATTCACGTACCTTCTCTAAATGAAAGAAGAGATGATATACCTTTATTAACTAATCATTTTTTAACTCTAATTTGCGAAGATCAGGGAATTGCTCTTAAAAAAATGTCGGAAAAAGGAATGAAAGCCTTACAAAACATTGATTGGACAGGAAACATTAGAGAATTAAGAAACGTAATTGAACGTTTGGTTATTTTATGTGACGATGTAATTAATGAAGACGATGTAAATAGATATGCGAATTTGAAGTAAAATAAATTGAATTGAGGGGGGCTGAAAAAAGCTAAAAGATAGTCTTTTCAGTCTCCATTTTTATTTTATTTTTGGAAACGAGATACATCTATCAGTAAAAAAAATTACTGCAGTTTTCGATATGTTTTCCACCAAATATCAGGAATATGATTGTGACTTGCATCTTGGTAGTCTTTATAATCGCAAGGAACTAAATGATGCCTTTCAAAACGAACTCTTTCTTGTGGTGGGTATGGAATTTCCATCCACCATCGGTCAGATTTATCACTTTTATAAAAAATAAGCTCATGTTCGGTGTTTTCGATATGAATGCGATATTTTATATAATCTTCTTTTGTGCCAATAGGAAAGTCCTTTTTTCTATTGGAAAATCCTTCAAGAATACTCCAAAGCATTTGCCCCATTAGTTGAGTTGAAATTTGAGCTTCCGAATCTTTGTTGATATTAAATTCATAGAGTCCAATACTACTTAATTTGTCACTCATTCCTGCATATCGTAAAATTTGACAAATTTGTTCTCCATAAAAACCATTAGGTGTCGTATTATTATTTGCTGGAAAATCAGAATTACGTATAGCACCCACATCGACACTTATCATGTCTGCATTTCGAACTATGGGTTCTACTTTAGTTAAATCAGATTGAATTTGCCCCAGTCGATAAGTATCAAAAAACAAATCTTCCATCAGTTGTTTGTCGGTAGGCGATACAAAATAAGTTTGATAACCAACTACACTTGCGTTAAATAAATAGTTTGGTTGGTGCAGTATTATTTTATTTAAATATTCTT